>NZ_NQKX01000008.1 GCF_002252635.1 Synechococcus sp. MW101C3 | reverse complement strand
AAGGCCGCCCGGCCCGGGTGATCAGCTCACGTCCCGCCGGTCGCCGGCCGGAAGCGGGAGCGGCACCGGCCGAGGGCGGCGGCGCCCGCTTCGGTGGCGGTGGTGCACGGTTCGGCGGCGGCAGTGGTGCCGGCGGCGGTGCGCGCTTCGGTGGCGCTGGTGGCGGCGCCCGCTTTGGTGGTGGTGCCCGCTTCGGCCCCCGTCGTGGCACGGAAGATCGCGCCGGGGGTGAGCGGCGCTTTGGCGAGCGGCCCGGTGGGGAGCGGCCTGCAGGTGATCGGCCCTCTGTGGACCGCCCAGCCGGCGATCGCCCCTCCAGCGACCGCCCTGGCGGCGATCGGCCCTCGGGCGCCCGCCCGTTCAGTGAGCGCCGCTTCGGCGATCGCAGGCCGGAAGGTCGTCCCTCCTTTGGTGGCCGTCCCTCTTTCGGCGGCCGTCCTTCCTTCGGCGGCCGCCCCACGGGCCGGCCGCCCTTCCGCAAGCCCCCCTTCTCCGCCCCCCGGCCTGATGGCCCCGGCGGTTCCGGCGGGTTGTTCGTCGACCGTGGTGCCAGCGAGCCGCCGGCAACGGGCGAATCGGAACGCTTCGGCGCCGAACCGGCCGATGATCTGATCTGGGGACGCCATCCCGCCCAGGCCGCCCTGGAGAGCGACCGGCCGATTCACCGCATCTGGTGCACCCCTGAGCTGCGCTTCGCTCCCCGCTTCCTGCAGCTGCTGCGCGAAGCCAAGGCCGGTGGGGTGCTGGTGGAGGAGGTCACCTGGGCCCGCCTCGGCCAGCTCACCGGTGGAGCGGTGCACCAGGGGATCGTGCTGCAGGTCGCTGCCGCTGAAACCCTCGATCTCGGCACCTTGATCGACGGTTGCCGCGGCATCGGCGAACCGCCCCTGCTGATGGCGGTGGACGGACTCACCGATCCCCACAACCTCGGCGCGATCGTGCGCAGCGCCGAAGCCCTTGGCGCCCATGGCCTGGTGCTGCCGCAGCGCCGCAATGCGGGCCTCACCGGCTCGGTGGCCAAGGTGGCCGCCGGCGCCCTGGAGCACCTGCCCGTGGCCCGGGTGGTGAACCTGAACCGCTCGCTGGAACAGCTCAAGGAGGAGGGCTACCGGGTGGTGGGCCTGGCTGAAGAAGGCACGGTAAGCCTCACGGAAGCCGATCTCGACGGCCCGCTGGTGGTGGTCACCGGCTCGGAGAGCCAGGGGCTTTCGATGCTCACCCGCAAGCACTGCGACCAGCTCATCCGCATTCCGCTGCGGGGCGCCACGCCCAGCCTGAACGCCTCGGTGGCCACGGCCCTGCTGCTCTATGAGGTAGCCCGCCGCGGCTGGATGCAGGCGATCACCGGCAATGCCCCGGCTCCACGCATCGTGCGTCCGCAGCTGCCGAGCAAGGCGGCAGCCAGCACCAGCGCAGCCGCGCCAGCGGCAGCCAACGTAGGAGCAGAGGCCGCAGCGGCGGTTGACCATTCGGCAGCCGTTGCTGACGACCCGGACGCTGTGTTTTCGGCCGATGAGGAGCGGCTGGCCCTTGAAGACAAGCAGCCTGTTGCTGGGCTGCTGGCCGTTGCGGAGGAGCTCCTCGTCGCTGCTGAGGAGCTCCTCGCCGTTGAGGGGGGGGGCCTTGTGGTTGAAGAGCTGTTGGTTGATGCGGACGTTCTCGTCGTTGAAGAGCAGCGCGCCGTTGCCGAGCAGCTCGCTGATGGGGACTTCACAGCCGATGCAGAGGCGCTCGCCGATCGGGAACGTTCCGTGAGTGGGGAGAGGCTCCTGGATGAGGAGCTGCAGGAGGAGGCAGCGGCTGCTGAGGAGTTCCTCACCGGCGTCGAACCGGAACCGGTGGGGCAAGCAGAAGCAACGGAGTCAGCCGCTCCCCCGCCGCCTGAGAGCACCAGCGAGGCGGCCGCTGGCACGGCACCCCCGGCAGCCCCCTCAGCGCCTCTGGAGCTCACCCTGGAGCTCTCGCCGGCCAGCCCCACGGGCTTTCAGGGGGACATCCAGCTCTGAGTCCGACGGTGCACACCATTCGGGAAAAACGGCTATGGACGGCCCCATGCGAGGGCACAATGGGTCGGTACGAAAAGCCTGAATGGACGCCCTGATCCGGCCTTTGCGCAGCCTGGCGAACGGTCTGGGGATGGCATGGTGGGCGCGGGTGGAAACCCACGATCCCAACGTCATCTATTGGTTCGGCCCGTTCATGCGGCGCCAGGAGCTGGAAGTGGAGCTGGAGCACTTTCTCGCCGATCTTCAGGCAGAGGCGCCCGGCGGGCTCAGCCACGAAATCCTCCGCACCCACCGGGGCGAACCCCTCACCGACGTCCAGGAGCCCGGCTGATAGCGTCCCACCAGCAACGATGGGCTTGGGATGGGGATCGCCGAATGGCGTGAGCGGCTGCAGAGCGGAGACGTGTCTGCCCGTGAGCTCACCGATCACCACCTGGCCCGCATCGACGCGGTGGATCCCACCGTGCATGCCTACCTGGAGGTGACGGCGGATCGTGCCCGCGCCGATGCCGATCGCATCGACGCCGCCCGTGCCGCCGGTGAGACGCTGCCGCCGCTGGCCGGCATTCCGCTGGCGATCAAGGACAACCTCTGCACCAAGGGCATCGCCACCACCTGCTCCAGCCGCATGCTGGAGCACTTCGTGCCGCCGTACGAATCCACCGTCACCGAGCGGCTGTGGCAGGCCGGCGCGGTGTTGCTGGGCAAAACGAACCTCGACGAGTTCGCCATGGGCAGCTCGACCGAAACCTCCGCCTTCGGCCCGAGCCGCAACCCCTGGGACCCGGAACGGGTGCCGGGCGGCAGCTCCGGCGGCAGCGCGGCGGCGGTGGCCGCCGGTGAAGCGATGGCGGCCCTCGGCTCCGACACCGGCGGCTCGATCCGCCAGCCCGCTGCTTTCTGCGGCGTGGTGGGGCTCAAGCCCACCTACGGCCGGGTGAGCCGCTGGGGGCTGGTGGCCTTCGCCAGCTCGCTCGATCAGGTGGGCCCGTTCAGCACCAGCGTGGCCGATGCCGCTGAGCTGCTGCAGGTGATCGCCGGCGCCGACCCCCGCGATGGCACCTGCCTGCAGGCCCCCGTGCCGGATTACCGGGACGCGCTGCGGCAACCCATCGCCGGACTGCGCGTGGGTCTCGTGCGCGAATGCTTTGAACAGGAGGGGCTGGATCCCCAGGTGAAGGCGTCGGTGCTGGCGGCCGCCGCGCAGCTGGAGGCCCTCGGCTGCGAGCTGGTGGAGGTGAGCTGCCCCCGCTTCAACGACGGCATCGCCACCTATTACGTGATCGCCCCGTCAGAGGCGTCGGCGAACCTGGCCCGCTACGACGGTGTGAAGTACGGCTTCCGCTCCGAGCAGGCCGGCAGCCTGGCGGAGATGACCGCCCGCAGCCGCGCCGAAGGCTTCGGCGACGAGGTGCAGCGCCGCATCCTGATCGGCACCTACGCCCTCTCCGCCGGCTACGTGGATGCCTTTTACAAGAAGGCCCAGCAGGTGCGCACCCTGATCCGCCGCGACTTCGACGCCGCCTTCGGCCAGGTGGACGTGCTGCTCACCCCCACCTCACCCACCACCGCCTTCCGCTTCGGCGCCCACGCCGACGACCCGTTGGCGATGTACCTGGCCGACCTGCTCACGATTCCGGCCAACATGGCGGGCCTGCCGGCGATCTCCTTGCCCTGCGGCTTCGACGCCGACGGCCTGCCGATCGGTCTGCAGCTGATCACCGGCGTGCTGGAGGAGCCGCGCCTGCTGCAGGTGGCTCACCACTACGAACAGGCGGCGCGGGTGATGGACAGCCGGCCTGAGGCGGCCCTGGTGGCCTGAGCAGGCGATGCCGTAACCGGGAACTGAACGCCAGATCTAGTGGTGTGCCCGTAGGGTGAGCACACCCCGTAGTGGTTCAGCCACCGCACGCCCTTGGCTTTCGTTCCGCTCCACAACCACAGCGACTACAGCCTGCTGGACGGGGCCAGCCAGTTGCCGCAGATGGTGGAGCGCGCGGTGGAGCTGGGCATGCCGGCCCTCGCCCTCACCGACCACGGCGTGATGTATGGCGCGATCGAACTGCTGAAGCTGTGCCGCAAGGCCGGCATCAAGCCGATCATCGGCAATGAGATGTATGTGATCAACGGCTCGATCGAGGATCCGCAGCCGAAGAAAGAACGCCGCTACCACCTGGTGGTGCTCGCCAAGAACGACACCGGCTACCGCAACCTGGTGAAGCTCACCAGCATCAGCCACCTGCGCGGCATGCGCGGCCGCGGCATCTTTGCGCGCGCCTGCATCGACAAACAATTGCTGCAGCAGTACAGCGAAGGGCTGATTGTGGCCACCGCCTGCCTCGGCGGTGAGATCCCCCAGGCGATTCTGCGCGGCCGCCCGGATGTGGCGCGGGATGTGGCCCGTTGGTATCAGGAGCTGTTCGGGGAGGATTTCTACCTGGAAATCCAGGATCACGGCTCCCCGGAAGACCGGATCGTGAATGTGGAGATCGTGCGCATCGCTGCCGAACTCGGCATCGAGCTGATCGCCACCAACGATGCCCACTACCTCACCAGCGGCGATGTGGAAGCGCACGACGCCCTGCTCTGCGTGCTCACCGGCAAGCTGGTGACCGATGAGAAGCGCCTGCGGTACACCGGCACGGAATACATCAAGAGCGAGGCGGAAATGGGCCGCCTGTTCGCCGATCATCTCGATGCCGCCGTGGTGGCCCGCGCCATCGCCAACACCGCCGTGGTGGCCGAGAAGGTGGAGGCCTACGACATCCTCGGCCGGCAGCAGATGCCGTGCTTTCCGATCCCCGATGGCCACACGGCAGTGAGCTATCTGCGCGAGGTGAGTGAGCAGGGGCTGCGCCAGCGGCTGGGGCTCTCGGCCGCCGAGCCGTTCACGGCGCTCTATGGCGAGCGGCTGGCCTTCGAGCTGCAGGTGATGGAGCAGATGGGCTTCCCCACCTACTTCCTGGTGGTGTGGGATTACATCCGCTACGCCCGTGAGCAGGGCATCCCGGTGGGTCCGGGCCGGGGCTCGGCGGCCGGCTCGCTGGTGGCCTATGCGCTTGGCATCACGGCGCTCGATCCGGTGGAGCACGGCTTGCTGTTTGAGCGCTTCCTCAACCCCGAACGCAAGTCGATGCCGGACATCGACACCGACTTCTGCATCGAGCGGCGCGGCGAGGTGATCGAGTACGTCACCCGGCGCTATGGCGACGACAAGGTGGCGCAGATCATCACCTTCAACCGCATGACCTCCAAGGCGGTGCTGAAGGATGTGGCGCGCGTGCTCGACATCCCCTACGGCGATGCCGACCGGCTGGCCAAGTTGATTCCGGTGGTGAGGGGCAAACCGGCCAAGCTCGCCGAGATGATCGGGCCGGAGTCACCGGCGCCGGAGTTCCGCGAAAAGTATGAAAACGACGCCAATGTGCGCCGCTGGGTGGACATGGCCCGCCGCATCGAAGGCACCAACAAAACCTTCGGTGTGCATGCCGCCGGTGTGGTGATCGCCGCCGAACCGCTTGATTCGCTGGTGCCGCTGCAGCGCAACAACGATGGCCAGGTGATCACCCAGTACTTCATGGAAGATGTGGAGGCGATGGGGCTGCTGAAGATGGACTTCCTCGGCCTCAAGAACCTCACCATGATCGAAAAGACGGTGGATCTGGTGGAGCGGGGCAGCGGTGAACGCATCGACCCCGATGCCCTGCCGGCCAATGACCCCGGCACCTATGAACTGCTGGCCCGCGGTGATCTGGAAGGCATCTTTCAGCTGGAATCCAGCGGCATGCGTCAGATCGTGCGCGATCTCAAACCCTCTTCCCTGGAAGACATCTCCTCGATCCTGGCGCTCTACCGCCCCGGCCCGCTGGATGCCGGCCTGATCCCCAAATTCATCAACCGCAAGCACGGCCGCGAAGCGATCGATTTCGCCTGCCCGGCCCTGGAGCCGATCCTGAAGGAAACCTACGGAATCATGGTGTATCAGGAGCAGATCATGCGGATCGCGCAGGATCTGGCCGGCTATTCGCTGGGGGAAGCGGATCTGCTGCGCCGCGCCATGGGCAAGAAGAAGGTGTCGGAGATGCAGAAGCACAGCAGCCAGTTCGTGGAAGGGGCCACGGCCCGCGGTGTGAACAGTGCGGTGGCGGAAAAGCTGTTCGAGCAGATGGTGCTGTTCGCCGAATACTGCTTCAACAAGAGCCACTCCACCGCCTACGGGGCGGTGACGTATCAAACCGCCTATCTCAAGGCGCATTATCCGGTGGCCTACATGGCCGCCCTGCTCACCGTCAACGCCAGCAGCACCGACAAGGTGCAGCGTTACATCGCCAACTGCCAATCCATGGGCATCGAGGTGATGCCGCCCGATGTGAATGCCTCGGGCATCGACTTCACCCCCACCGGCGATCGCATCCTGTTCGGGCTCTCGGCGGTGCGCAACCTCGGCGATGGCGCCATCCGTCAGCTGCTGGAGGCCCGCCAGGCTGAGGGGCCCTTTGCCTCTCTCGCTGATCTCTGCGATCGCATCCCCACCAACCTGATGAACAGGCGGGCGCTCGAATCGCTGATCCACTGCGGCGCCCTCGATGCGCTGGAGCCCAACGCCAACCGCGCCCAGCTGATGGCGGATCTCGATCTGGTGCTGGATTGGGCAGGCTCGCGCGCCCGCGACCGCGCCAGCGGCCAGGGCAACCTGTTCGATCTGTTCGCCGCCCCGCCTGCCGCTGGGGGCGCTGATCACAGCATGGCGCCGAAAGCCGCCCCTGTGGCCGACTATCCGCCGAAGGAAAAGTTGCGGCTGGAGAAAGAGCTGGTGGGCTTCTATCTCTCCGATCACCCGCTGCGGCAACTCGCGCAGCCGATCCGGCTGCTCTCACCGATCGGCCTGGCCACGCTCGAGGAGCAGGCCGACAAGGCGCGCGTGAGTGTGGTGGCGATGGTGCCGGAGATCCGCAATGTCACCACCCGCAAAGGTGATCGCATGGCGGTGCTGCAGATCGAAGACCTCACCGGCACCGCCGAAGCGGTGGTGTTTCCGAAAACCTTCGCCCGGCTCTGCGATCACCTGATGGTGGATGCACGGCTGCTGATCTGGGCGTCGGTGGATCGCCGCGACGACCGCGTGCAGCTGATCGTGGACGATTGCCGCGCCATCGATGATCTGCAGCTGCTGCTGGTGGAGCTGGAGGCCGAGCAGGCCGCCGACATCGCCGTGCAGCATCAGCTGCGCGAATGCCTGGTGCGGCACCGGCCGGAGCAGGACGAAGCGGGGGTGCGGGTGCCGGTGGTGGCGCTGGTGAAGCTGCACGACCAGACCCGCTACGTGCGTTTCGGCCACCAGTTCTGCGTACGCGACGGCGCGGCCGCCGTGGACACACTCCACGCCGCCGCCTTCACCGCCCGGCTGCACTCACCCCTGCAGCTGGCCTGAGGCCTGGCTGATGCCGATGGGCCCCTCTGGATTGCTCAGATGGAGCAGTGGCGCGGGCGCCATCAGAGCCCGTATCTGCGCAACGTTTCCTGCCGGCAGGTGCGTTCAGCCGCCTTGAGGTTGCTGTTGAAATCAAACTGCCTGAGAAAGCATTGGCAGGTGGATTGCGTCAAGCCTTCCGGCACATTCTGACCCGAACGCCGCACTTCATCGCTCACGGCAAGCTGGCAGAAGTGCATGGCCAGGTTGCGGGCATCAAGGCTCTGCGCGCTGACCGCCACCGGCAGCGCCGGCACCACGACAGGCAAAGCCAATGCCACGGCCAGCTGAAGCCTGAAGGGTGCAAGCAGATGGATCATGGGGCCAGAAGCAATGGGATACGCCTTGCAACAAGGGATCGGGGTGCGATCAGACCCTCGTCCGTTGAAGCAGCCGCAGCACAAGAATGACAACAGCCACAACGAGAAACAGATGAATCAGCCCACCCAGGGTGAACGAACTGACAAGACCCAGCAGCCACAACACAAGCAGCACGACGGCCACGGTTTCCAGCATGGGAGGTTCTCCTGAAGAACTCAATTGTCGTTAACGTCGATAAAAGCTGGCAAGAACTAGCGAAAGAGAGGCATGTTCCTTGAATCCGTGCGCCTGGTCAGGCGACATGGAAGGACGCCTTGATCGGGCGGGCGGAAGAATAGACCCGGTGCTTCAACGCGCCACGCGAGAACCACTGTTCCATGCAAAAGCCTCAGTGGCAGTGTTTCGCAGTGGCAGTGCTTCAAGGGAAACCCCGCACCACCATCAGGCGGAGCGGAGCACACCCTGCTTCAATCCTGCCGGGAGGCCACAGGGTGAATGAAGCCCATCAACCTGGGAGCATCACGCCTGTGAGCACCTGGCAGGGATCATTTGATCTTGTCGGCGGCCTTGGAGGTGGCGTCGCTCACCTTGTTAGCGGTCGACTTCACGCCCTGTTTGAGGTCGGAGCCGGCCTGCATCGCTGCAGCCTGCACCTGTTTGGCCTGCCCTTTGAGCTTTTCGCCGGTGTCTCCGGTGAGTTCGCCGTGGGCAGCTTCAAGCCGGCCTTCCGCTTGCTTGGCGGAGGCGGAGAGATCTTTGGACATGATTCTGGCGGCAAAGGGGGTGGTGGTCACGAAGCTGGTCGAGGCCATTGCAGGGGGCTGAAACACGCAAGAGGCGATCATCACGACCATGGCGAGAATCAGGGAAATCGGGAACCTCCGATCCATTCGTTTCATTGGCTAGGTCTGCATGGGCACCCCCAACAGCTAGCCAGCGCTCCCCCAAGCGGCCACGAACGCACCATGAACGGGCCAGCATGGATTCATTCCAGGGCAGATCTGCAGCACTTTCAGGAGCACCGCTGAAGTGGCGGTGAGTCAGCCGGGCGCGTTGCTGCCCTGGCGCATCGCCCGGATGGAGGCACGCACGCGGCTGATGTTGACACCGATCTGCTCGAAGCCCAACAGGCTGCCGGCCGCTTCTTCCCAGCTGGCCGAGAGCACGCCATAGCTGAGCCCCAGCACACCCAGCAGGAACAGGCCACCGGACACCGCGAGGGTAAGCACCGGGGGGACGTCGTAGATGTTGCGGCTCACCAGCAGGTAGCTGACCACGAACGCGGACATGCCCAGCACGGAGGGAACCCCCGTGGCCAGGGCGATGCGGCGTGCCATGCGGTTGGCCACAGCAGGCGGAATCACTTTCGCCCCACTGGCCTTGGCGGCAGCGCCGCCGCCAGATTTGCCCGCTCCCGCCGTGGCAGAGGGGGCAAGACCGGAAGCCTTCGGGCGGGGCTTGCGCTTGGCCGCCATGGATCCGCTCAGCCCCGGATGCCGAGCTTGGCGATCAGCTGGGCGTAGCGATCTTCGCTCTGGGCGCGGAGATAGCCGAGCAGGCGCTTGCGGCGCCCGATCATCTTCAGCAGACCCTGGCGGGAGGAGAAATCGTGCTTGTTCTGTTGCAGGTGACCGGTGAGCTGGGAGACCCGCTCGCTCAGCATCGCCACCTGCACCTCGACGGAACCGGTATCGGTGCCGTGGGTTTGGTGGCTGTTGATCAGTTCCTGTTTCTTGGTGGTGTCGAGCGGCATGCCGGCGTCGGGCCCTGACGGTGCAAACAGACAACTTACCGCCCCGTGGGCGCCCCCTGGGCCGGAGGGAGTCAGGCGGCCTGCTGGGCCAGCCAGCGCAGGCTTTCGCGCAGCCAGGCATCGGGGCCTTCGGCCGGCTCCAGGCCGCCGCGTCCTACGGCGTGCAGCGCCCGGTTGATCTCCAGCGGCGCGTAGCCGAGCGCCTCCAGCGTGATCTGCACCTCGTCGCGGGTGGCGGCCAGGGGGGTGGTGCCGCCGTCAACGCCGGCGTCATCGAGGCCGAAGGCCCCGCCAGCCAGCGCGGCCGCCCCGCCGTCGCTCTCGGCCAGCTTGCCGCGCAGCTCCACCGCCAGGCGCTCGGCGGTGCGCTTGCCCACGCCCGGCGCCTGGCAGAGCTTGCGCAGATCCGCCTGCACGATCGCGCGCACCAGCTCCTCGGGCGGATGGGCGCCCAGCAGGGCCAGTGCCAGCTGGGGGCCCACGCCGCTGACGGCCACCAGCAAGCGGAACAGGTCCCGCTCCTGCCGCCCGCCGAAACCGAACAGGGTCCAGCCGTCTTCGCGGATCGACTGATGGATGTGCAGGGTGAGCACGGCGCCTTCAACCGGCAGCCGTTCCCAGTGGCGGCGGGTGAGCTGCACCTCGTAGCCCACCCCCTGGCAGCAGAGCAGCAGGCCGCAGCGGTGTCCCTGCTGCCACCGTTCCGCCACAGCGCCCTGCAGCCAGCCGATCATGGGCACATCTTGAGGCGCCCCCATGCTGCCCGGTCCCCTTCTCTCCGCCAGTGGGCGGTCTGCGCTGCCACCGCTGGGCGCCTGCCTGATCGCCCTGGCGCTCGGGCTGCTGCTGGCGCTCAGCGGCTGCCAGGGGGTGGGCCAGCCGTCGCAGCAGGTGCTGCTCGATGCCCTGGAGCTGCAGATCGCCCTCACCCAGCGCTCGATCGCGTCGGCGCTCGCGCTCGATCCCCCCGGAGCGCCCCAGGTGAGCCGGGTGCGCGTCAGCCATCAGGAGAAGGTCCCCATCGGCGATCGCCAGGGGCTTCACCTCAGCGGCCAGTTCGACTGGCGGCTCGCCAACGATCCCTACCGGGTGGACAGCCCCTTCGAGCTGTACCTGCTGCGCGGTGAGAAGGGGCAGAGCTGGCGCCTGGCGCGGCCGAGCGCAGAGGGCGACCGCCTCGGCTGGGTGACCGATCCACTGCCGCTGAAGGGGTAAGCGGGCTGCCCAGGTCGAATGACTGACGGCCGGCCGCCAAGGGCGGTGATCGGGTGCGCCTTGCAACGCTGCAGCTACCTGGCGGCCCTGTGAGACGTGCACCTCGCCATCGCCTGGGAACCGCTCAAGGGGAGCACCCCCAACGGCGTGCTGGTGGAAGACCGGGGCGACGATGCCAGCCGGCACATCGCTCGCGTTGACGGGGAGGAATGCGAACACCGGCGCAGCAGCACTGATGTGGAACTCCACGCGTTCGCTGAGGTTAACTACGGACGCCTGTGCGGACGCTTGCGGGGTGCTCCGCGGGAAAAGGCTCGTGCGAGTCACGGAACCGCTGATTGTGGGGTTCGAAGGCTCGGGAGTTTCCAGGCAGGGCAGTTTGTGATCTCCTCCATCATCAGCACGATGTGATGGAGATTGCCGGGCCGCCATAGGGAGCCTCCAGCCAAAGTGGCAATGAGCATCTCTGGACAATCGCCCAGGTAATCGCGTGGGAAGAGGAGGTCATATCTAGAAGTTTGCAGACCAACAAGGCCACTTGAAGGCCATTGGGGTCAACATTCAAGGTTGCCAGAGGGAGCAGTGAAGTCTCTCAAGTTGCATCGCATTGAACAGTGTTATACGGACCCGGTTAAGTCGCCAAGGGCCTGCAGGGGAATCAGAAAGACCTGTCCAAGACTGAAGTCTGGTCATGTTGCGTCAGGGGCTTTCCCGCTTATGCTGCAAAAGAGGTCTGAAGGGCGTTTTATGAGGATCCGCCCATTCGGCCATCGAAGGATTTGTCGACCATGATGGGGCCTGGCAAGGCTGAGCCAACCCCAGCATCGCCCTTGGCTACGTTGGTCCTTCGCAACGCTGCTGGAAGCTGAATGATGCCTGGCACATTGGCGTATCGATAGCCCACTGGATGCGTATGGACAGATCACCGTGGGCGTTGCCGGCAGGCACATCCATGTGACCACGATTGGCTTTTGGACGGCGACGACCTGCCGGTGGAGTGGTGTGCCTGGAGGGCCTGAATGGGCCTCTACACCCACCGAAGAACGGGAGGAAACCAGCGGTTGAGGCCCGATGGAATGGCTGCCGCATCAAATCACAAGCGAGCGCGGCAACCGCGCCCTCATCCGCTCGATAATCTACTGTTGCCCAGAGATACCCTAACTATGCTTCTCCATGAATTCAGGCTACTCATTATTGTCCCAGCCTGGATCGCCAGACCAGCATGCATAGCTATCAAATTCATCCCACCGTGCAATCTGATCTTCCGTTATACAGATTGACAAGTCTTCCTCTGGATGTTGTTTGTCATCATGCGTATAGTGCCATGCATTGTCATCAAATGAGGCGAGCTCGGCAAAGCCAACGCTCTTAAGAAATGAGATAAATCCGCGGAGCTCTTGGGCAGAGTTCAGTCGTATGCTTTTTGCGTGGTTGCCGCCTACATCATTGGCAGCTAGAAAGCCGCTTTCGTCCCTCCATGCCGTCCAAGCATGTTGTTTATCCTGTCGTGATTCTTTCATTGGTCGGTGTAGAAGCTCGGGGTCGCATTCACGACAGTCGTCGACCCGAGGATTGTCTCCCTTGTGTGCCAATACTTCTTTATGGGGGTCCCAATACCCGCCAACCTTATCCCACTGAACGACGATATGAGTGCTGCCATCTTTCCACTTGATAATTGGGCCAGTCCATCTAATCGAAGTCTCCCCAAGAATGCCGTCATGTATCCGACGGCTTCGTGCCCTTGTCTCAATTCCCCTTTGTCCGGGCGAGAAGTATGTCTTGAGGCTAGCACTATCAGAATCGCTTCGTTGCAGCCCATCTTCACCTCGCTGAGACTTGCTATCTTGCCGAGAGGGTATCTTTGTCAAATACTCTGTGCTTGCCACTCGACATGATTCAGAACCGTCAGACCATTTAATGAGCGCATCATTGCCGCCCACTATAAATCTCGGAAAAAACCTAATGATTACTCCCTCGTTTGATGCTCGACTTTTGGCTGTTGTTCCCAGGTCCATTGGTCGTGCCGAACTACTCCTATACGTGTTTCCCTTGCATTGTCACCAATCTCAAACCGGTCATCCACGTGATTTCGGAATTGAGTGGATTCTCAGTATAATCCCGCTGGTCGACTTAGAATGCCTGCCACAAGGAACTATGTCTCTAGCGCAGTAATTTCAAGTATTGCCAATACAAGGGAGCCTGTTGGTTTAGATGATGTCGCAGAGACCTTTGCCACTGCTGGCTGAACGGACCTTGCTTGCCGTGACTTGTCCTCTAGAATAGACTAACTAGTCTGAGCGTAAACGACCTCATGAATTTAGGCAACGTTGATCGCCTTAAGCAAATATACCCATCGGATGCTACCGAGGATTACTTCAAATCCGAGGCAGGCCTCAAAGCGCTAAAGCTTGCATGGAACACTGCCCTCTTTCTTCTCAGAAAGGAAGACGACGTCTTTCAGTCAATGCACTCTGAATATCTCAATCTTATTCAGTCTGGTTCGATCATAGGCGTATCCTTCTTTGATTACGGCCTTGAATCCTTTGAAGAATATGACACAAGAAAGATTAAGATACGCCTAGTCATTGCCTTGGAGCGGGACTCGTCGGCAGGTAAGTCAGCCATCAAAAATAAGTCATCTTATCCTCTTTCGATTCCAGAATCAAGCTTTGCCAGGCTTAGGCATGAGTCAAAGGAGCTTCTCGCTGAGATCGCATGGCAGGAAATCCGGCACCTAGATGTATGGAATCGAGATGAGATGCTGACTTATTCTCGGCAGCATCAGTTTAGGGATGAGATCATAGAAGAAGCCGGCTGGAACTGGGACGAGGGCGGCCCAAGAGCAAGCCTCGTGTTCGAGATGGTTCATGCCAGGAATTCATCCGAGATTCAAGAGATAACTGGAAGGACTCACGAAGAGATATTTAACTTGCTAAAGCCCTATAGGCTACCAGGCTCCGCGTTGAAGTGTTCTGATCACACTCTTCATGGCCTAGAGGTAAGCCGTCTTCAGAAAAGTCTTGGTCAAGCGCTGTTGGATAAGGGGTTTCTGGTTATCGTCGAGCCAGGCATCCTCATACCAAATAGAGCGTTCCAAAGCCATCGGAGGCCCGATCTCATTGCTCTGTACAAGGGAAGAGCCCTTGCCATCGAGATTGACAGCTCCTTCCATTTAATTGACACAAAGATGGCCAGAAGAAATGCAGAACGATTACTACAGAAGCTAGGGCAAAAGCCAGCCAGTCTCACCAGGGAAGATATCGAGAGCATGTTCCTGGATACTGCATACAAAATGAAATACCAGACAGATCGTCTGCTTGACCGAGCCATGCTTACCAGCGGAGTTCCTGTCTTTCGTTTTTGGGTCAGTGAAGTAGATAAGGATCCCAGGCAGGTAGTTGACTGCATTCTTGAGGCAATGGACTCACTAGGCGGCGAGCGAGCAGTCTTCAGGTAGCTTTCGTGGATGCCATAACTTGATGTTCTGATTAAGCGATGATCATAAGTGTCAACGCCAGTCTCATGGGAGTTCTGAGGCAGCGGTGCGCGACCGTAGCCAGACGGCTACAGTTGGCACATGCTTGAAGTCCGCCAGACAGAGCGGTTCGTCCGATGGCTTGAGGGTCTGTCTGGGTGATCTCAGAGCCCGGGCGAAGGTTCTGGCCAGGATTGAGCGCCTCATCGGCGGCAATCCTGGTGACGTCAAGCCCGTTGGGGCCGGCGTGTCGGAGTTGCGGATCGACTGCGGCCCTGGATACAGGGTCTACTTCCTACAGAGGGGAACCGCCTTGATCATCCTATTGGCTGGCGGAGATAAGAGCTCACAAGCCAAGGACATTGATGAAGCCCTTCTGTTGGCAGCCAACCTTACGGAGGAGACCTGATGAAAACCCCGACCAGCCCCTACGACGTCGCCGAGCATCTACGAACTGCGGAGGAGATGGCGGCCTACCTGGAAGCCTGCATCGAGGAGGCGGATGGAGATGCCGCCTTCATTTCCAAGGCCCTGGGCGACATCGCTCGGGCACAGGGCATGACCCAGGTGGCCAGAGACTCAGGCCTTTCTAGGGAGAGCCTCTACAAGGCCTTATCTGGAGAGCGCAGCCCAAACTTTGACACCATCCTGAAGGTGGTCTCTGCCATTGGACTCAAGTTGAGCACCAGTGTGAGAAGTGAAGCGGAGGTGACTTGAGCTCTGCTGGCGAGGCGTGGGTCCGAAAACGCCGCTTGTGGAGATGCGACACCTTCGAACAAGCCCCTGTAGTGGACAGGTCGCCGACGAGTCTGCTTCGCTAGCAATAGCTTCTAGCCTGCCACTCAGGGGCAGCGTTAGATGCTTGTGATCCACCCGGGTTGCTGGTATAACTATCGTGATGAGCGTGTCAGATGGCAGGAAGACCGCCAATTATTCTGAGGGCTAGGAATGCATTTGATGCTGTTAGGGATTCTTCCGACAATCTTGTGCAAGCTGTTCGTCCATATCTAGCAATATCGTACAAGAATAAGGCTGGCGCATTGACTCGCAAGCAGGCCGAGAGGATTGTGTCGTATTCATTTCTGACACTGATGGGAAGCTGGGAGGAGTTTGTCTATGCGGCATACATAAGGTACCTTGTGGGGTCTGGATCACCAAGTGGATATCGCCCTACACTTAGCTCAACCCGCAAGGCGACATTATTGGCGGCCTATCGACACTTGGCGCAAAGACCTAACCACCATCCTACCTCCTTCTACCATTCATGGAAGAGCTGGAATAATGTTGTTCAGAGTGCCGACCGAGACTTTTTAAATGGTGAACCATTCTCCTTGGTTGCACAAGCTGACCGCGCCTGTCTGGGGTATGCACAAAATATACGTAATAGAGTCGCTCACCGCTCAGAGAAGTGCATTCACAGCTTCAAGGAATCAGCTCGCCCTCATCTAGGACTGCAACACAACGCCAAGCTCCCGAAGGGCACCGATGCTGGCCGCTTGCTCTCGGCAGAAGTGACACATGTTTTTCCTCCTGGCAATAACAAGATCTATTATGATGACTATAGCGCTATGTTTGGCAGACTTTCACGCATAATTGCACCATAGGCTGCATCTATCAATCCCCTCGAGTGGACAGGCCACCACCAACACTCTGCTCCGCCATACCAAGCTCCCGGCCTGCCATACAGGGGCAGCGTTAGAGTGGCAGATATCAAAGGAGATCTTAATTGAAAATCACAGCAGGTGGCCGAGAGCTAATCGACGAAGCAACTCTCCTGGTTCCCAAGGGTGAGGAGGCATGGATTGAGTTCAATGCCTCCTCTTCAGTCGTAAAGGTAAAGATCTTATTTGTGGATCTCAGTGGTGATCCCGAGCCTGGCTATAGCCTCAGCGGGAATGATAATCATGCAGTACTCACCATCAAGAACTGGAATAACTCACTGCCAATGTGTATCGAAGAGCCTGCCAGATTTGGCGAACAAGATGGCCGTGCAATATATTTTCAATTCATTGGAGATTCGGTCGGAAACTTGAAGCGTATCCAGATCGCATTCTTCTGGGAGGCGCCGCAATGACAGGAAGAGTCAGAATCAACCAAGCCAGCGCACCCATAAAGAAGGTTCATGAAAATACTGATCAAGAATTGATTGTGATCACTTCTGACAGGCTAGAGCTAGTCCTTCAGAAGCATTTAAAAAACCTAGAGCGCCGAAACGAATGGATCGCTCCACTGGGCCTGCTTCTGGCAATCATTACAACCTTCTGCACAGCAACCTTCAAAGATGCATTCTTTGCTGCAGACACATGGAAGGCCATATTTGTCATGGCAGGTGTGACGTCGTTTGTCTGGCTTGTCAGGAGTGGATGGGCCTCTTTCCGGGCTCCCGATATAGGTGAGGTTATGAGTAGTATTAAGCAGAGGTCTGACTCACAATCTAACACCCAGATTCAGAAGACGGGAGCAGATGAGGCTTGCTAGCTTTACGGACCTACCCGATTCTGATCTGGAGCACTAGATTGCCCCTATATAGCCTTTGAAATGTGACGCCGCCTTACCAGATCGCTAATGTATTGCCATTGAGGCACAGGCTCTAAGCAAGTTCATCAGTTATGGCATTTCAAATTCCGAAGAAGACTCCATTCTCAATAGAGACTAGGGGCTTGGGGACAATACTCTTTCAGCCATTCTTGGCGGGCACACTTAAAGCCTTCGAGCAAGCTCTCAATAGTGGGGAGGATGACCCTGTTGAGTTTCTTAAAACATTCACAGCAGACCAAGCAAGACTGCCATGCAACGGCGAAGTGGAGCTGAGCTTACAGTTCGCGAACGGATCTGCTGTGGATGTAAATAGAATTACGTCGGAAGACTTGGCCATAATCGCAAGCGAATACCTGCGGAGGAACCAAGTCCAACTGACCTGGTATGCTTCGGGTGATAGTATAGAAATGAAAGATTCGGGTCAATGGTCTCCTGCGGAGACAGTGAGGCGAACCCCCGACGAGAGTGATATTGCATACTTACAACGATTGGCGCGAGAGTGTGTAAACGAATATGCTAGATCATGGAATAAAATAGCAAAGTCTTTCAAGTCTGTACTGAATCTCGGCAAGATAAGCAGTTTTGCCCAAGCTGATCTAAACGCTGTTCTGAGCGGAAACCGTATCAGGACAATAGCAAATACTCCGATCATTCCTATTCGGCAGTCCATTCCAATCGAGGCATCATCAGCGCTGAGACTGGATCAGGCTTATACGACAGCCGATGAGCGCCTGTCAGATTTAATTGGAGAAGTTCAGAGAGTGGGCGCCTTGATAGCGGAACAATGTGAGATTCAACGCAGTCAGAATCTGAAAACAGACTTGCTTATTGAAGCATCTAATGAAGCCACAAGTCAGGCTGATCAGAATCTGAAGTGGGCTAAGTGCGGGATTTATCTTACTTCTCTTCTAAGCATGGCTTCCCTGATCTACTCCATCTTCACTTCGCATCAGCAAGGGGTTTCGGATGCCGCGCGTGATCAGCGTTCAAGCGGGCTATCGGTTATAGCTTCTTCTTCACAGGAGAAGCTTGCTGAAATAAACAAACAAATTCAAGTCATTAGCAAAGACATCAAGGCTTGGCATCGCAAGTGAAATGCATTGAAGGCAAGATCTCTGTGCATATCCATCACTCAATCTAACATCATCATTCACCCGACCCGGTCCTTAGCAAACTGTCTTGGCACAGGCCGTTGCGGGCGGGTGATGATGAGCGTGAGGCACAACAGGCGCGAGGGACCCCCTAGAGATGGGAAGTGCAGCACACAACGTGCATCGCCTTGGCCCAGGAGACCCACGAGGCGTACCACGGCGTCCTCGCCTGTAAGCAGCTCTCCCGCGCTGCATTGATTCCTGATCATGACGCAGATACCCCACTCGTTCCAGCCCCCCGCAGCGCTCGTCGCGCCCGTGAAGACTCATGTCGTTTCTTGAGGGCTGCGCGCGCGGCTCGGTGCGCACCGCCACAGGAGCGGCAACCGGTCCATAATTGTGAACCTCGGCTCAAAGGAGAACAGCAGTGTCGAACCATTTCACTGGACTGAACCTCGGTCCGCCTCTCGGGGACCAACGACTCGACCTCTGTGACCTCTATGCGTTCCAGTCGCCCAAGGACCCGTCGAGGACCGTGATCATCCTCAATGCCAATCCAACGGCCGACGCGCTCCATCCCGATGCCATCTACCGCGTTAACATCGACAACGACGGCGATTGTCTGACGGACATCGCGATCAGCTATGTGTTCTCGCCGCCGAACGAAGGAAAGCAAACCGTAACCGTCTTCGTTGCAAAAGGGGAGGAATCCCGCTCCGTCGAAGCTGTTGGAACAAAGATCATCGCCGATGCCGAGGTCTCCTTCGGCGCCGAACCCAACATCGTCAAGTCCGGCGCCTATACGTTCTTCGCCGGTGCTCGCAGCGACGCTTTCTTTTTCGACTTCGACGGCATCAAAAATCTCTTCGATACCTCAGGCGGCAGAAACTTCACCGCCCCCCACCTGGGCGGCAAGTCTCCGTGGACCGGCGTGGATTCAAACACGGAAGCCAACGTCTTCTCGATGGTGATCGAGCTACCCACGAGCGAGCTCGACGCCGAGCCGGAGATCCGCATCTGGGGGCGATGCAGCGTGCGTGAGGACGGCAAACTGCTTCATGTTGATCGCGCCGGCCACCCGAGTGTCAGCAGCTTCTTCAACACCGATGACACCAAGTTGGAATACAACGCCAGCGAGCCAGTTAACGATCGCAAGCGATGGACGGATCAGTTCGTCCACCTGATGGGGCATACGGGCAATTACACCCGAGAAGAAGCCATCGCCGCGATCGACGCCGACCGCATTTTGCCCGACATGCTGTGTTTCAATCCTTCTAAGCCTGCGACGTATCCCAACGGTCGTGTCTTTACCGACGACGTCATCAATCATCGCCTCGCCTTCCTTTCTAAGGGTGATATTCCCCCAACCGGCCTCAGCCCGCACACTGACATTCTCGAGGAGTTCCCGTACATCGGCACGCCCCATCAGAAGACAAGCTAACGCCAGGCCAACACGGCTGTATCCATAAGGCCTCAGAGGGCATGTGTTGTGCCCGAGAGCATCCAACACCGGGAGCGGGCCCCAATGGCGATCGGCAACGATGGCCGCTTCAACGTCTCGGCCTGCTACACCCACAACGACCGGGAGTTCCTGGGGGGCTTCAGCGACTGGGCGAAGCACCTCGCCGAAAGCCGCTCGGCCCGTGATGACGAGCGCAAGGCCTTCGTGCGCGAGGTGGTGCAACCGCTGCAGGAGAAGCTCGAAACAGTGTGTATGGTGCCGGGCTCGAATGCCGAGGCCCATGTGGCGAAACGTTTCCCCCACAAGACGGTGAAGCGGGTGCGCAGCTGCCTCATACCGCTCTCGGTCGAGGCGTTCCGCAACGGGTTGTCGATGACCTTTCAGCCCGGGCAGGCCCGCAACCTCACCGCCACTGACCACTTCGCGTTCAGCGGCGCGGAGCCCTGCCGCGCAACCTGCTGCTGGCCCTGCTCACCGGCCGCATCCGCCTGCGGGGAAACCCACGGCTGCTGCTGCGGTTTGCGCGTGGCTTTGCGGTCTGAAGCCGGCGTCCCCCGTTCGTCTGGCCTGATCCCGCCGGATCAGCAGATCTGTGGACTTCGAATCCGACAACCCCATCCGGTAAGCGTTGGGCATCGTGACCGCTGAATCAAAGGGGTCTTCTTCAGACGTTTGTTCAACCACCCACACAAAAAGGAACTGCCATTACGCCCACGGGACCGTCTTCGGCAGCCCGTGACGTTTACGTTCGGCTCAATCCCCCCAAACGGAGGCCAATGGCATGGAGCAGCATTCCCAGCACCACGAGTCGATCGGCAGGCGTCAAGCTGGGGATCCATTTGCCAGATAGGCGCCTCGATTCTTCCAACACGGCACGTCGTTTTGCCCATGGGCTGAGCATCTTGCCATCATGGAACAAGGGGCGCGTGGATAATGGTAACAACCCTCAACCACAGATCTTTGACATGTGGCAACGAGCAGCCTTGGCCATTTCCACCCTTTCACTGGCAATCGCAGGCTGCACGCGCACCAGCCGTGAGCTGCCGAAGAATCTCAGTGACGTGGTCGTGACGATAGAGCTTGAACAGAACAGCAGTGCTCGAGTCTCCCGCGACACCATTCGTGCCGTGCTTGCCACTAGTGAGGGCACGATGATTGAACGGGACGATCTCCAGATCAAAGTCAATGGAACCAGGATGCAGTTCAAGGTCTGGCAAGGAAACTATTACGATCGCCACCCCTATTACTACATCGCCAATGATGCACACGAAGGCATCGGTATATTGCCACAGAAAGATTACAACTTTGTGCTGGTGATGCCCGATGGATCCAGTCATCAACTGACGACACTGAAAACCCCCATAGCAGTGTCCCTGGACCAATTCGGCTTTGTCAGAATCCCTTCATCCCCTCCAGCTGCGGCCTTCACCTGGAACGATCTTGCCGGCCCCATGCGTCTCTCCATTGCCCGTTCGGAGCAGATTCCTGATGCCGCCGGAGGTTGGGTGTCGATGGTCGGGAATCCCGGCAATGAAGACTCGCTTCACCGCACGATTGGTCCAGGTTGGTTCCGTCCCCGGAGTGGCAAGTGGCTCCTGCCGCAACGCTTTCTGATCTCCAGCGCTAAGCGACGACTGGCGATGTTGACGGCATGGATCCAAACCGAAACAATGGCCCCAGTGGCCCAACCCTTTTCCAGGAAGAGCTCGGCAACAGCCAGACGCAAGCTGGAACTGACCTTGGAGTGGCCCTAGGACTGAGGGAAGGGACAGCCCAACATCAATGACCTGACCCCCTTGATCGGTCAAGGGCTGATGAGAGTGGGTGGTTGTGGTCATGCGGCAGCTCCCTGTTGTGAGCGCGTAAACCCGCCTGCCACCAGATCGGCTTCTGCGTAGGGGTGGTGCATCAAAAACTGCTGGGTATTGGGATCCCAGCCCACCCCAACACTCCAATGGCCGCCGCCTCCCAAGACAACCATTCGTCAGCGCTGGACAAAGGCAACCTCCCCATCATTGCGTCCACGATTAAACTGTCATTAACCAAGCCAGAGGAGCTGACCATGCTTGATCTTGGACTTACCCACGTCGCCTTACCCGCTTCCGATATTGGACGCAGTGTTGATTTCTATGCTACCTATGCTGACATGCAAGTTGTGCATCGGCGCATTGACAGGGAAACAGGATCTGAAGTTGTCTGGTTGTCTGACCATACGCGACCGTTTGTGATTGTTTTGATTCAAGCCACCATTGTGCAGCCAGTTCTCTCTCCCCTAGCCCATCTTGGAATTGGCTGTAAGAGCCGGGAAGCCGTGGACATGTTGTGCGACAAGGCTCGCCAGGCTGGGCTATTGCTTGAAGAACCCAAGGATTCGGGCTATCCGATTGGCTATTGGGCATTTTTGCGAGATCCTGACGGTCATACGCTGGAACTGTCCTACGGCCAAGAGATTGGTCTAACCGTCACGCAGGAAAGCTAGATCGCGATTCATCTTTCTTCCCAGGCGGTTTCCACTCCACGAAGCAGCAGAAACACTGGCAGGGCCCTTTGCCAGCCCCCCACCGGTTGGACGGGTCACTGGCACAACAACCCCGCCGCCAGATGGTGCTGTCCCCACTCAGAAGTCCCGGTCCACCAAGCCGTGAGTGGCTCAAGTCCACTTCATGCCTGCTGCTGAATC
This sequence comes from Synechococcus sp. MW101C3, assembly GCF_002252635.1. Lineage (NCBI taxonomy): Bacteria > Bacillati > Cyanobacteriota > Cyanophyceae > Synechococcales > Synechococcaceae > Synechococcus > Synechococcus sp. MW101C3. The sequence continues at coordinate 206,098 of NZ_NQKX01000008.1, read as the reverse complement.
CGCCTCCGGCTCAAGCGCATCCAATAGCGCCGGGGAGCTTGGCCTGCATTGGCTCGACGACACGACCTGCCAACGACTCCATGAGGTCCGCCGCGACCTGAACCGCGAGCTGGTGCTTCACCTGGTGAGTACTGAGCCACTGGTCGTTGTGGGTGATGCCATCGGCGGGGTTGGTCTCTTCAACGGTGACCTGGTTCTGGTTGATCAGGCCAAGCTCCCCAGCTCAGGCCGTTGCATTGTCCTGGCCCCGGGCCAGCCTGGGTCGATGGACACTGCAACGCAGACGTACGCCTGAGCTAAGAGCAGCAGAGCGGTCGGGCTACGTACACCTCGGGATCGGCGTTCCGGGGTCCATGTCACCTTCAGCCCCTCAAGACCGGTCGCGGCACCTCAGATCTGCCGCACAGCGACCACGCCTGAGTCGTGCGCATCATCATGAAGACAGGCTACGGGCTGGCGTTTGATCACTTCCCCCAGCCGCACTGGCTCAAGACATGGAGCAACACCATCCCATGGGCCACGGCATCGACCCTGAAGCCAAGGATGGCTGAAGTCACTCGTCCAGGATTACACCGATGTGATGGGATGTGTGCTGCCCCAAACCAAGGCAACATCACCATTGCCCCATCGGCGCACAACCAGATCCGAAGGTTGAGTTTAACGCGTTAACAGAGCGAAGACACCATAGCTGCATACGCTTACACCCCCAGACAACCAGGGCCGATGACTTCCACAGAACTCACAAGCTCACTGCATCCTTCATGTGATTCCCATGAACTGACATACACAGACTGGAGCGTGAGCGAGCATCACTTCGATCCAGCAAAGATACGCTCCAGAGAAACAGTATTTACGTTCGGCAACGGGTACATGGGTACGCGGGGAAGCTTTGAAGAAGGGTATCCCAATGCGATGCCAGCCACACTGGTGCATGGTGTCTATGACGACATTCCTGGAGCCTATACCGAGCTCGCAAATTGTCCAGATTGGCTGGAACTGGCGATCGTGATCAACGGCGATCGATTCCGACTGGATCATGGCACCATCCTCCACTACGAACGAACACTGGATCTACGGAACGGGATCCTTAGCCGTGCACTGCGCTGGCGGAGCCCAACGGGGAACACCGTGGATCTTCGCTTTGAGCGCTTTGCGAGCTTGGCAGATCATCCGGTTTTCGGACTGAACTGCCAGATCACTCCTGTTGATTTCACTGGAGCGATTGAAATTCAGACCAGCCTTCACGGCTTTGCCAACAACCAAGGCTTTGATCATTGGCAGCAGCTCGACCGGGGAACGAATGATCAAGGCATCTGGTTGCATGTTCGCACCCGCAGTTCTCATGTTGAACTCGGCATGGCAGCCAGAATGACACCGATCAACAATGATCTACCAATACGAACAACGAGCTCTGTTGATTGCCCCACCATCGCGATCACTTTTCTCGCGGCCAAGGGAAGAACCGTGGGCGTGGAGAAAGTTGTCACCTTGATCACATCACAGGATGTGGACCATCCCGCCCAGGCGGCTGTGGCCAAACTGACCAACCTGCCGGCCTATCCCGTTCTGCTGAGGGCGCATCAGAACGCATGGAACGAGTTTTGGCAGCAAAGCGATATAGAGATTGAAGGAGATACCAACGCACAAGTGGCCGTGCGCTACAACATCTTCCAATTGTTTATTGGCGCTTGTTCGCACATCGCGGGTGAATGCGCAGACTGCAGCCGCGTCAGCGTTCCGGCCAGAACGCTATCGGGATTTGGGTATCGAGGACACGTGTTCTGGGATACGGATATCTTCATCCTGCCACTGTTCACCTTGACGCAGCCTGAGATTGCCAAGAGCTTACTGACCTACCGCTATCACACCCTGAGTGGTGCACGGCGAAAAGCTTCCCATAGTGGCTATCACGGTGCGATGTTTGCCTGGGAGAGTGCAGCCACGGGTGATGAGATGACGCCCAGGTGGTCCATTCAGACCGACCCATACTCGAAAGCGATACGCATTTGGTGCCGTGATCGCGAAATTCATATCAGTGCCGATATTGCCTATGCGGCCTGGCACTACTGGCAGACAACTGGCGATGACATCTGGCTACGAGACTACGGAGCCGAAGTCATTCTGGACACTGCCATCTTCTGGATGAGTCGGCTGGAGTGGAAGCCGGAGCGGGAACGGTTTGAACTGGATGGAGTGATAGGCGCTGATGAATACCACGAACAGGTGAACAACAACGCCTATACCAATTGGATGGCGAAGTGGAATCTGGAGACAGCCGTCTCCGTTTACGGATGGCTGCAGCAGCAGTTTCCTGACCACGCCGCTGTGCTCGCTCAAAAGCTACAACTCAATGCAGACAGGCTGCGCCAGCTCCAAGCCGCCATCGCACAGCTGTACACCCCATACGATACAAAAACCGGGCTGATTGAACAGTTTGATCAGTTCTTCGACTTACGAGACATCCACCTGAATGACTACGAGCCCCGACATCGCTCCATGCAGGACGTTCTGGGAATGGACATGACCAATCAGTCTCAGGTACTGAAGCAACCTGACGTCCTGATGCTCCTCTATCTCATGCGAGATACCAACACATGCCTTTCCTACCCTGATGTTCTCGAAAAGAACTGGAACTACTACACTCCCCGCACAGACACCACGTACGGATCGTCGCTCTGCCCTGCCATTCTTTCGATCCTGGCCGCAAAGCTGGGCAAGGAAGAAGAAGCCTATCAATACTTCATGCAGGCAGCAACCGTTGATCTCGAAGATAGCCGCGGCAACACAGCAGATGGGATTCATGCGGCATCAGCAGGTGGCGTATGGCAAGCCGTGGTGTTCGGCTTCGCCGGTATTCACATGAAAGGAAATAGCCCAATGGCGATTCCCCATCTGCCGCCAACCTGGAAGCGGCTCAGATTCAAGCTGCAATGGCGCGGTTCCTGGCACAGTTTTGATCTGTCACAGCCAGCACCACCTCCACCTCAAGGTCCACCTCAAACTCAAGCTCCAGACATCAAGGGCTTCATCTTCGATGTGGATGGGGTGTTGACGAACACCTCCGAATCTCATTACCGCGCTTGGCAGAGATTAGCGGACGAGGAAAAGCTACCCTTCGATCGCAAGGCCAATGAGGCCCTGCGTGGTGTGTCCAGACGCGGATCGCTTCTGCAGATCATCGGCGAGCGACATTACTCCGAATCTGCACTTCAGGACATGATGGAGCGCAAAAACCGCTACTACCTTGAAGACATCCAAACCATCACCCCCCAGGACATGCTTCCAGGGGCCATTGAGTTTTTGCAGGAGCTCAGACAAGCAAAGATGAAAATTGCGATTGGCTCCGCCAGCAAGAATGCACGCACTGTCATCGACAGGCTTGGGATCGGAGCTTTCATTAATGCAATCGCAGACGGCGACAGCGTTCAACGCCCCAAGCCAGCACCAGACATCTTTCAATGTGCTGCCGCTCAATTAAACCTTGCTCCTGCCAACTGTGTGGTGGTTGAAGATGCCGCCGTTGGCATTGAAGCAGCCATTGCTGCAGGGATGTGGTCGGTTGGCATCGGACCTCAGGAGCGTGTTGGTGCCGCCAACATTGTGCTCCCAGATCTGGATGGTGTTCGCCTGAGCGATCTCGGCATGCAATGGTGATCGATCCACGCTCCTCATCACGAACGTGGTGTTGGTGAGGCGGGGATGGCCAACTGCACAAAGGAAGCCAAGAATGTGTTCATGATCTCGCCATCAGCCTTGCGGACAACCGCAACCTGATCCCAGCGTTCAAGGCGGCTATGGCGGCAACCACTACCCCCAGATCATGGTCATCTTGAGCATCTTTCGCTTCAGGCCCCTGCCTTCTACTGATCAAGGCAATGCGCCAGACTTCCGCGCATCTCGCACAGATGTGCTGCACTTCTGCCACCAATTCGGTACACCCTTCAGCCGGCGCCGGTGAACGGCCTGGCTAGACAGGGGTCTGCCACGGGCCTACCAGCAAGGGGAACAGGATCGTCAGGGTCATTGAACGAAACAACCCCGGCTTGAACGCAATGGAGAAGCGAGAACGGCTTTGTTGTCGGTGAATCAACTGCCATCCAGGTGTGACATCGATCAGGCAAATAAGCTGGCCGCCCTGTTGACCATCGCCTGCCCCAATCTCCAGGCAGCTCAGGGATGGGCTTGGGTCGAGCTGATTCCAACCGCAGCCAGATCATGACCCGGCAGCATTGGCTTTTTGTGATCACGGCCCTTGCGGTGGCCGGTGCAGGGGCAGGCTGGCTCTGGCGCGCCAACCAGCCGAAGGGTTTGGCGCCGGGGTTCGCCAGCAGCAACGGACGCATTGAGGCCGTAGAAATCGATGTGGCGGCCAAGTCAGCGGGCCGGCTCAAGCAAGTGCTGGGAAAGGAGGGGGACTTCGTTGTTCGCGGGCAGGTGCTGGCCCGCATGGACACCGATGTGCTTCACGCCCAACTCCGTGAAGCCCAGGCGGATCTGCGCAAGGCCAGCAACGCTGTGGAGACGGCGCAGAGCAGTGTGGCCCAGCGACGCAGTGAGCGAACGGCTGCGGAAGCCATCGTGCTGCAGCACAGCGCAGAGCGTGAAGACGCCCGCCGCCATCGCCGCCGCACGGAGCAGTTGTTCGTCAGTGGCGCCGTTTCAGCGGAGAGCCTCGACGATGCCCGCGCCGGTTTCTATGGCGCTGATGCGATCGTCGCCTCCGCCCAGGCCACCGTGGCGGCCAGCCGCGCCGCCATAACCACCGCAAGCTCGCTGGTGATCGAGGCGAAGGCCTCGGTGGCGGCTGCCCAGGCCCGGATCGAGGGGATCAAGGCGAACATTGCTGACAGCCAGCTCCAGGCCCCCAGGGATGGGCGGGTGCAGTACCGCGTGGCCCAGCCCGGCGAAGTGTTGAGCGCCGGCGGGAAGGTGCTGAACATGGTCGACCTTTCCGACGTTTCGATGACGTTCTTTCTGCCCACGGCCCAGGCCGGCAAGGTGCGCATGGGGGCTGATGTGCACCTAGTGCTGGACGCCGCTCCTCAGCTGGTGATTCCGGCGCGGGTCACCTTCGTGGCCGATGTGGCCCAGTTCACCCCCAAAACGGTGGAGACGGCCGTGGAGCGCCAGAAACTGATGTTCCGGATCAAGGCCCGCATTGATCCCGCCCTGCTGAAACGCCACATCCGCAGCGTCAAGACCGGACTGCCGGGCATGGCCTACGTCCGACTCGACCCCAAGGTCGCCTGGCCGGCGGCGTTGACGGTGAGGGTTCCGGATTGACGCCAGCGGTCGTTCAGCTCCGGGATGTGCAGCTGCAGTTCGGCGCGACCCGGGCCCTCGCCGGCGTCAGCCTCGATGTGGTCGGCGGTGGCCTCACCGGTCTGGTTGGTCCGGATGGGGTGGGGAAATCCAGCCTGCTGGCCCTGGTCGCTGGGATCCGCCGCAGGCAGAAGGGCCGCGTGCAGGTGCTGGGGGGTGACATGGCCGATCCACGTCATCGCCGCGAGGTCTGCCCCCGCATCGCCTACATGCCCCAGGGCCTGGGCAACAACCTGTCGCCCACGCTCACGGTGATCGAGAACATCGACTTCTTCGCGCGTCTGTTCGGCCAGGGCCGCGCCGAGCGCCGCAGCCGCCGCGCCGAGCTGCTGGAGCGCACCGGACTCGCGGCTTTCGGCACTCGCCCGGCCGGCCAGCTCTCGGGGGGCATGAAGCAGAAGCTCGGCCTGTGCTGCGCCCTGATCCACGACCCCGGCCTGCTGATCCTCGATGAACCCACCACCGGGGTCGATCCCCTCTCGCGCCGCCAGTTCTGGGACCTGATCAGCAGCATCCGGCGCGAGCACCCAGCCATGACCGTGCTGGTGGCGACCGCCTCGATGGACGAGGCCGCCAGCTTCGACTGGCTGGTGGCCATGGATGGCGGCCGCGTGCTCAGCACCGGCAGCCCGGCGGAGCTGCGGCGGCGCACCGGCACCAGCACTGCGGAGGACGCCTTCATCGCCCTGCTGCCCGAGGCGAGGCGGCGGGAGCACCATCCGGTGACGATTCCAGCGCGCCCGCCGGGCGATGGCCAGGTGGCGATCGAGGCCATGGATCTGAGCAAACGGTTCGGCACGTTCCTGGCGGTCGATCGGGTCAACGTGCGCATCGAGCGCGGCGAGATCTTCGGCTTCCTCGGCTCCAACGGTTGCGGCAAGACCACCACGATGAAGATGCTGGCCGGGCTGCTGCCGGCCAGCTCCGGCCAGGTCCTCCTCTTCCACCAGCCCCTGGACGCCGATGACCTCAGCACCCGGCGGCGGGTGGGCTACATGTCGCAGGCGTTCTCGCTCTACAGCGAGCTGACGGTGCGGCAGAACCTGGTGCTGCACGCCCGCTTGTTTCAGATGCCGGAGGCGGAGATCCCCGGGCGTGTCGCGGAGCTGGTGCAGCAGTTCGGCTTGGCGGGTCTGGAGGAGGCCCTCCCCGCTGCCCTGCCGCTGGGGGTGCGCCAGCGGCTGTCACTGGCGGTGGCACTGGTGCATCGGCCCGACCTGCTCATCCTCGATGAGCCCACGTCAGGCGTCGATCCGATCGCGCGGGACACGTTCTGGCAGAACTTGATCGACCTGTCGCGCCAGGAACAGGTCACGATTTTCCTCTCGACCCATTTCATCAACGAAGCGCAGCGCTGCGACCGCCTCTCCCTGATGCATGCCGGCCGGGTGCTGGTCAGCGACACCCCCGCCGGCCTGGTGACGCGGCGCGGCGCGGCCTCGCTCGAGCAGGCGTTCATCGGCTACCTGGAGGAGGCGAGCGGCGACAGCGCCCCCAACCCCACAACCGCAGCGCTCCAGGCTCCCCCGGCAGCAGCGCCACCCCGGCAGGGATCACCCAGGCAGGAGCAGGGGTTCAGCCTGCAACGGCTGGGGAGCTACACCCGGCGCGAGGCCCTGGAACTGAGCCGCGATCCGATCCGCATCAGCACGGCCGTGCTCGGCAGCCTGTTCCTGATGGTGGTGATGGCCTTCGGCATGAGCATGGATGTGGAGAATCTGCCCTATGCCGTGCTCGACCGCGACGGCACCACAACAAGCCGCGACTACGCCCTCAATCTGGCCGGGTCGCGCTATTTCATCGAACATCCGCCACTGGACGGCTATGACGCCCTCGATCGGCGCATGCGCTCGGGGGAGCTGAGCGTGGCGATCGAACTGCCACCGGGCTTCGGGCGTGATCTCGAGCGCGGCAACCCCGTGCAGATCGGCGCCTGGATCGACGGGTCCATGCCGATGCGGGCCGAGACGGTGCGCGCCTATGTGCAGGGCCTGCATGGTCAGTGGCAGGAGGACAGGGCACGGCGCGTGTTGGGTCAAACCAGCCCGCTCCCCCCCGCCAGCATCGAGACACGCTTCCGCTACAACCTCGACATCAGCAGCCTGGTGGCGATGGTGCCGGCCACGATTCCGATCCTGCTGCTGCTGATTCCGGCGATCCTGGCGGCGCTCTCGGTGGTGCGCGAAAAGGAACTGGGCACGATCGTCAACTTCTACGCCACCCCCGTGACCCGCCTGGAGTTCCTGCTGGGCAAGCAAGTGCCTTACGTGGCCCTGGCGATGGTGAACTATGTGCTGCTCACCCTGCTGGCGGTCACCCTGTTCGCCGTGCCTCTCACCGGCAGCGTGCTGGCCCAGGCCAGCGGCGCCCTGCTCTACGTGATCTGTGCCACCTCCCTGGGGTTGCTGATCTCCACCCTGGTGCGCACCCAGATCGCCGCCCTGTTCGGCACCGCGGTGCTGACAATCCTGCCGGCCACCTCCTTCTGCGGCTTGCTCGATCCGGTGTCGTCCCTGCAGGGCGCCGGAGCGGTGATCGGAGCGATCTATCCCACGGCCCACTATCTGACCATCTCCACCGGCACCTTCTCCAAGGGACTGGGCTTCGCGGATCTATCCGGCGCCTTCGCCGCGCTGCTGCTGGCCGTGCCCGTCCTGCTCGGCTTGTCCGTTCTCTTCCTGAAGAAACAGGAGGGCTGAACCATGCGCGCCGCCAATGTTCTGCATCTGGGTCTCAAGGAGCTGTGGAGCCTGGCCCGCGACCCGATCATGCTGCTGCTGATCGTCTTCGTCTTCACGGTGTCGGTCTACACCGGTGCCACGGTGCTTCCTGAAACGCTGCACACGGCCCCGATCGCGATCGTGGATGAAGACCATTCGCTGCTCTCCGAGCGGATCATCGTTGCGTTCGAGCCGCCCTACTTCCAGCTGCCGGAGTTGATCCAGCAGGCCCGGATGGACCAGCGCATGGATGCGGGGCTCGACACCTTCGCCCTGGTGATTCCCAGCGGCTTCCAGCGCGATGTGCTGGCCGGCCGTTCACCGGCTGTTCAGCTCAACGTGGACGCCACCCGCGTCAGCCAGGCGCTCACGGGCAGCGGCTATGTCCAGTCGATCATCAGCACCGAGGTGCAGACCTTTGTGCAGAACAGCCAGGCAACTGCGGAGCCCGCGCTGCAGCTGGTGACGCGCATGCGCTTCAACCCCGAGCTCACGAAGACCTGGTTCGGTGCCGTGAACAAGGTGATCGACAACATCACTCTGCTTTCAATCGTGTTAACCGGCGCCGCGCTGATCCGGGAGCGGGAGCGGGGCACGATCGAGCACCTGCTGGTGATGCCGGTGACGCCCTTCGAGATCATGGCCAGCAAGGTGTGGTCGATGGGTCTGGTGGTGCTTCTGTCCGGCCTGCTGTCCCTGTTGTTCGTGGTGCAGGATCTGCTCAGGGTGCCTCTGGCAGGTTCGCTGCCGCTGTTCACCGCCGGGGCGACGCTCTACCTGTTCGCCTCCACCTCGCTGGGCATCTTCCTGGGCACCTTCGCCCGTTCGATGGCTCAGTTCGGCCTGTTGCTGATGATGGTGCTGCTGCCGCTGCAGATGCTCTCGGGTGGGGTCACCCCGCGCGAAAGCATGCCCGAGCTGGTGCGGACCGTGATGCTGGCGGCGCCGAACACCCACTTCGTGATGCTCGCCCAGGGCATCCTCTTCCGTGGGGCCACGCTCTCGGTGGTGTGGCCCCAGTTCCTGGCCCTGCTGCTGATCGGTTCGGTGTTCTTCGGCGTGGCCCACGCCCGCTTCCGCAGCGCGATCACGGCGATGGCCTGATGGTGATGGCCTGAGCAAGGCCGCCGGCGTGACCCTTCAGCGGCCCAGGCTCAAGAGGGTGGAGCCGAGCACGAGGCCGGCGGCGGTGAGGATGTCGGGGTCGAGGGTTTCGCCGAACCACAGCAGCCCCCAGAGGGCGGCGAGCGGCACCTGCACGTAGCTGAGTGCGGTGGCGCGGGCGGCCGGCATCGTCATCAGGCCGCGGGTCAGGGCCAGCTGGCCCAGCTGGGTGAACACCCCCACCCCCAGCAGCCAGCCCCACTCCGCCGTGGTGGGCATCACCGGATGGAGCAGCACCAGCGGCAGGCTGAGCGGCAGCGCCAGCAGCGGGAAATAGAACACCACCACCAGGGGGTGTTCGCTGCGGCGCAGGGCGCGCACGCTCACGTACGCCAGTGCCGACAGCAACGCGCCGGCCAGGGCGAACAGCAGCGGCAGGGTGGGCAGGGCCGCGCCAGCCGCCACACCAGCCGCCGTGCCTGGCGGGAGAACCAGCGCCAGGACGCCGGGATCGGTGAGCAGCAGCACGCCCAGCCAGCCGAGGGCCACCGCCAGCCACACCCGGGCGCCGGGCCGTTCGCCCAGCAGCGGCCAGGCCAGCAGGGCCGTGAAGGTGGGGTGGAGGTATTGCAGCACCGTGGCCACCGCGAGGGGCAGGCCGGCGATGGCCAGGAACACGCAATAGAGGCCGGCCGTGCCGAGCACGCCACGGCTCACCAGCAACCCCTTGCGCTGCCCCCAGGGCGAGACACCCGCCCGCCTGAGCATCCACCAGCTGATCAGCAGGCTCACCACCGAGCGGGCCAGCACCACCTGCTCCACCGGCAACCGCCCGCCCAGCGCCTTGACGCACACCCCCATCAGGCTGAAGGCCAGGGCGCTGAGCAGCATGTCCATGCCGGATCCCAGCCAAGCAGGCGCGACGCCCGCAATCGCCGACGCTAGACACTGCCCGGCCGGCGGGGCGGTGCCTGGCGTCGGCGGGATGGTGGCAACGGCAGCTCCCTACACCTGGTGGCCTCGGGCAGAATGGGAACAAGTCAGCCCCTACCGGTAGCGCCTTTCCTTGAGTCCCACGGCACCCCAGGCCCGCCTTCACCCCCGCACGATCGAGGCCGTCAAGGAACGCGCTGACATCGTCGATGTGGTGGGGGAGCACGTGGTGCTCAAGAAGAAGGGCCGCGAGTTCGTGGGCCTCTGCCCCTTCCACGACGACAAATCGCCGTCGATGACGGTGTCACCCGCCAAGCAGTTCTATTACTGCTTCTCCTGCGGGGCCGGCGGCAACGCGATCAAGTTCCTGATGGAGCTGCAGCGCACCAGCTTCAGCGATGTGGTGCTGGATCTGGCGCGCAGATACCAGCTGCCGGTAGAAACGGTGGAGGGGCCGCAGCAGGAGCGGCTGCGGCAGCAGCTCTCGCGCCGCGAAGCACTGCTGCGGGCGCTGGCGCTGGCCTCCGGCTGGTTCCGCAGCCAGCTGCGCAGCCCCGCCGGCGCCGCCGCCCTGGCCTACCTCAAGCAGCAGCGGGGCCTGAGCGAAACCACGCTGGAGAGCTTTGAGCTCGGCTATGCGCCCGAGGCGTGGGATGGGCTGCTGAAGCACCTGCAGCAGGTGGAGGGGCTGGCGCCCGAGCTGCTGGAGGCCGCCGGTCTGGTGGTGCCGCGCAAGGGGGGCGACGGCTTCTACGACCGCTTCCGCCACCGGGTGATGGTGCCGATCCGCGACCGGCAGGGGCGAGTGATCGGCTTCGGCGGCCGCAGCCTCGACGGCGGCGAACCCAAATACCTCAACTCCCCCGAAACGGAGGTGTTCGAGAAGGGCAAGCACCTGTTCGGCCTCGACCGCGCCACCAACGCCATCCGCAAGGACGACCAGGCGGTGGTGGTGGAGGGCTACTTCGACGTGATCGCCCTGCACGCCGCCGGCATCACCAATGCGGTGGCGTCACTCGGCACGGCGCTCAGCAGCCAGCAGATCACCCAGTTGTGCCGCTGCTGCGACAGCCGCCGCCTCGTGCTCAACTTCGACACCGACGGCGCCGGCGTGCGGGCGGCGCAGCGGGCGATCGGCGAGGTGGAGCAGCTGGCGCTGCAGGGGCAGGTGGAGCTGCGGGTGCTGCACCTGCCCGCCGGCAAGGACCCCGACGACTTCCTCAAGGAGCACGGGGCCGGCGAGTACCGCGCCCTGCTGGAGCAGGCGCCGCTCTGGCTCGACTGGCAGATCGAGCAGGCACTTGAGGGCAAGGACCTGGCCCGCGCCGATCAGTTCCAGCAGGCGGTGTCGGCTCTGGTGGCCCTGCTGGGCAAGCTGCCGCAGAGCGCCGTGCGCAGCCACTACCTGCAGCAGGTGGCCGAGCGCCTCTCCGGCGGCCAGGCGCGCCTGGCCCAGAAGCTGGAGGAAGACCTGCGCCTGCAGGTGAAGGGCGAGCGTTGGCACGGCCGCGCCAGCCGCTGGGACAAACCCGGCGAGGTCGGCCTGCGCGAGCGGGCGGAGGCGGAGCTGCTGCGCCTCTACCTGCATGCGCCCGCCCACCGCGGCGCGATCCGACGGGAGCTGCGGCTGCGCGAACTGGATGATTTCGCCCTGCAGCACCACCGGCTGCTGTGGGCGGCGATCAGCCAGCTGGAGGAAGACAACCTCGGCGCCGGCCGGCTGGAGGCGGTGAACCGCGGCACTGATCCCGGCGAGGATCTGGGGGATCTCGACCTGCCCCGCCTGCTGGCCGACCAGCTGCTGATGGACCAGAGCGAACTGCTCAACCGGCTCACCCCCCTGCTGGAGCCCAACGAGCTGCAACGCATGGTGCTGGCCCAGCCCCTGCTGCAGCTGCGCGGCACCACGGCGGTGCTGGAGCGTCAGCGCAGCCTCAAGCGCTGCCGCCACCTGCTCGATTCCTGGCGCGGCCAGAACCTGGAAACCCTGGAGCGCTGCATCGCCCGGCTGCTGGCCGAAGAGAACGGCAACGGCTCAGCGACAGCAAGCCGGAGCACGGCGGCGGCCCCGCCGAGCGGCAGCGGCGGGGCAACACCGGCCCTGCTCGATATGGAAAGCCGGATCGAGGCGCTGTTCGTTGAACTGAACCGCGATGCGCTGCATTTCCAGGAGCTGTATTACAGCGAGCGGCTGCACATCGGCCATCTCGATCAGCAGCGTTGCGCCGGCTGGGAGGAAACGCTGCAGGCCCCGGCGGCCTGAGGCAGGCCAGACCAGCGGCCAGCCGTGGGAGGCGGCGGCGTTCGGGGCTGCGCAACAGCGCTCAGCGCCCCAGCAACGCCATGACCTGGGTGAAGAAATCGACGACCTGATCGTTCTCGATGAGGTCGTCGAGCACGCGGATCGGTTTGCTGTAGAGCTCATCCTGCTTCATGATCTCAGGCCAATCGATCGCAGCAGACGCCGGGGCGGAGCCATTGGCCTGGAAGGCCTTGAGAAACTCCCAGGCGATGATCCCCTGGCCGATCACGGTGGGGTGGACGCCATCCAGGCTGAAGATGCCGCCCTCCAGCAGTTCCCCCTCTTTGCTGGCTTTGTAGAACTTGGTATTGAGCGGCGGATACAGCCACTGGAATTCTTCGGGATACACATAATTGGGCATGCCGCTGTTGCGCTTCCAGGCCATGCGGGAGAGCACATCGCCAATGTCCACCAGCACGAACGGGCTGTGGGAATAGCGCTGATTGAATTCAGCCAGCAACTGCTTGATGATCGTGTTGTATCGAAGGATCACGTTATCGATGAACTGGGCATCACGAAAGGTGAGGTGATTCTGCCGCCGTGAAAGAGCCGTGGCATCGCTGACGCCATAGCGCTTGTAGTACTGGTAATAGCGGAAGGTGCCGGCGGCGTTGCCCGGCGGCACGCGCGGATCCTTCACCACCCGTTCCTCCCCGAAGCCGTCGATGATCGGCGCGATCGTCACCAGCGGCACCGTTCCCACGTAGGCCTTCCAGCTGGCGTTGCGGTTGCTGGCCATCGCCTGACAGATCTTCTCGAGCAACTGCCGGTAGTCGCGCTCGAAATCGTTCGGATGCCAGAGGTTGAAGGGATCGGGCTTGGTGGGGTCTTCACTGCGGGCGGTGAAGCTTCTGCCATCCCCCGGTGTGAGGCGAACGTCGAGGGAAAAGAGGGTGCCGAGAGCATTGTTCGCCCCCAGGAAGACGATCAGATTGTCGACACCTTCACTGGACGCCACAACTTCCAGCCAGCGGATCGGGGAGTGGGCGTCAAACGTGTCGTTGGCCTGGGGATTGAGCACGCGGTAGGCGGCCCGGTAGAAAGGTTGATTGGCGCAGGCAAGGCCGAAGTTGTTGTCGAGGCCACGGCTGTCGCGCTGGATTCGATGCTTGCAGAGCGCCGGGGTGATCTCCCAGGCATCGCTCACCCGCATCCCTTCCACGGCGGTGTTGTCGGTGAACGGTGAGCTGAAGGACGGCACGGGCTGGCCGATGGCTCCCGGCCCTCGCTCGAAATAGGTTTCAGCGCGATCCAGCTCGCCCATGATCTGCAGCAAGGCCCGCGGCCATTCCCCCCAATCCACGTCCACACCGAAACGGCCCTCCAGCCTGCGAAACAGTGCTTCGAGGTCGAACTTGAGCTTTTCCTCTTCCCACAGCACCAGCCGGTAGTCGCTGGGCGCGATCCCCAGGGCTCTGGCCAGATGGGTGCTGTAGGCATGTTCCGTGAAGGCGGTGCAGCCACTGCGAAAGCCCTGCGAGACGCTGTCGCCGATCGTGAAGAGCCTGCCCATCCAGCCGCTCGGTTCCGGTGCTGCTCACCACTCTGTCCAGGATCAGAGCAAGGCCACAACTCCGAGACATCTCTTCCAGTTCCGCATCACGCTTCCTGAAGGCGGCAGGTGTGGGGTGAGGACGCTGCTGCCTGCCTTACCTGTAGCAAGCCCATGGGGAGGCCCGTTCGAGCCGCTGTTCTATTGGGCAGACCCCTGCGGCTGTCGGCTCGGTGATCGCTCACTCTGCGATCTCGACATCTGTGACAGCGAAATCTGTGGCAGCGAAATCTGTACCCATGACATCAGCAACTGCATGATCTTTATCGAGGGTTTTCAGGCCTGTGATCTCTATACTTGTGATCTCTGCATCCGTGAAGTTAACAGCAGTGATTGCTGCCATTGTGAATTCAGCAGCCAGGATATCTGTAACTGTAAAATCTGCAGCAGGGACCACAGCTGGTTGACGCTGGCGCAACAGGAGCTGCAGGCGAGAGTTGGAAGGGTGGATTGAAGGGCCGTCTGGTCAGTTCTTGTGCGCCGAATCCCGTCCGGCGCCACAGCCGTGCCGCAACAAGTCCGTCAGAAAACCTGCGGAACTGGCTCGGCCCCCAGGACCGCTCTGCCATCCGGCCGCACCGCGGCCACCCCGGCAGCCCTGCCAGATTCGACCCCCCAGGTTGTGCTCCGTTGACACCCGCCGCTGCCGCCGACTCCGCCAGCCCTACGACCGTGGCCACCGACGCCCTGCCGGCCGCGGGGTCGATCTGGCGACGCAGCTGGTATCCCGTGGCCTATCTCAAGGATCTGGACCCGGCGCGGCCCACCCCGTTCACCCTGCTGGGCGACGACCTGGTGCTCTGGTACGACCGGGAGCCCGGCCAGTGGCGCGCGTTTGCGGATGTGTGCCCGCACCGGCTCGTGCCGCTCTCCCAGGGCCGGCTGAATGAAGCGGGCGAGCTGGAATGTCCATACCACGGCTGGACCTTCAACGGCGACGGGCACTGCACCGCCATTCCCCAGGCGGAGGGCGACACGGCCGCCGCCTCGCCCCGCAGCCACTGCCGCGCCTATGCCACCGCCACGGGGCAGGGGCTGCTGTTCGTGTTCGCCGGGGAGGCGGAGGCGGCTGCCGCCGTGCCCTTGCCGCTGCTGCCGATGCTCGCGGCGGAACCGGAGCGCTGGAGCGTGCAGGACACCTTCCGCGACCTGCCCTACGACGCCCTCACCCTGCTGGAGAACGTGCTCGATGTGAGCCATGTGCCGTTCACCCATCACGCCACGGTGGGCAAACGCGAGACGGCCGGTCCGGTGAACCTGGAGCTGACCAGCAGCGGACCGGACGGCTTCACCGGCGTGTGGCCCGAGGGGCCGCGCCGGGGCACGCTCGGCACCCAGCACACCAGCTTTCAGGCCCCCTGCCTGATGTGGCACGACCTCACCGCCAAGGGTTTTGCCCGCATCCTCACCGTGGTGTACGCCACACCGATCCGGCCGGGGGAGTGCCGCCTGTTCGCCCGCTTCCCCTTCCGCTTCGAATCGGCCCTGCCGGCGCGGCTGCTGAAGCTGCGGCCCGAATGGCTGCAGCACCTGGCCAACCACGTGGTGCTGGAAGACGACCAGGCCTTCCTGCACTGGCAGGAGCGGGTGCTGCAGCAGCGGGGCGGCAGCGACGCGCTGGTGCGTTCCTGCTACCTGGCCACCCCGTCCGATCGCTACGTGCGCGCCCTGCACGACTGGGTCAGCGGCGGCGCCGGTAAACCCTTCGGTGAGGCGCCGCTGCCCGAGCGGCTGGGGGAAACGCCGCTGCTCGAGCGCTACGAGAGCCACACCCGCCACTGCCGCAGCTGCTCCGGCGCCGACCGGCGGCTGGGCCAGCTGCAGCCGCTGGCGGCGGCCGTGCTGCTGCTGGCGCTTGGCGCGGCGGCCTGGTGGGGGGCCTCAGCGGCGGCGGCCGCTGCGCTGGTGGTGGCGGCGCTGGCGGCAGCGACCTGGTTCCAGGCAGGGCGTTGGCGGCATCAGTTGCGCGTGGGGCGGCCGGTGCCGCCGCGCAACAGCCTGCGCACCAAGGCCTGAGGCTCAGGCGCGCACCACCGGGATGTCGCTGAGGCGGGTGGTGGCGGCCCGCGAGAGCTGCTGCCGCTTCATCGCCCAGGCCGGCCGGAGGCCGCAGGCGGCCCACTGCACGGTGCCGCGGCCGTAGCGGCGGTTGAGGCCATCGATCGTGGCCATCAGCGCTTCGCGCCGCTGCTGCTGCTCCGGCGGCAGCGGCGTGAGCAGATGGTGCTGCAACTGCTGCAGGGGCTGCAGGTTCTGCAGCAGCACACCGGCCTTCTGCAGGGGTTTGTGGGGGCGGAACAGGCGCTCGGCCAGGGGTAGGGCGGCGGCCAGCAGCACGGCCGTGTCGTTGCTGGCCAGCGGCAGCGACACCGTGGCGGCATTGGCGTAGAAGCTGGTGCCGTTGAAGGGGCTGCTGCGCACGAACACGGTGATGGTGTCGGTGCGTTGGCCCTGGCGGCGCAGCTTCTCGGCGGCGCGGCTGAGGTAGGTGGCGATCGCCTCCCGCAGCTGGGGCAGCTCCCGCACCGGTTCGCTGAAGCTGCGGCTCACGCAGGTTTCCCGCTTGGCGGGCGGCACCGCCACCAGCGGCAGGCAGCTGTGGCCCCGCAACTCCTGCTGCAGCCGCAGCCCCACCACGCCCGCCTTGGCCCGCAGCTCGCCGCTGGCCATGTCGCGCAGCTGCAGCGCATTGGCCACGCCGCGCAGCCGGCACCAGCGCGAGAGCTTGCGGCCGATACCCCACACATCTTCGATCGCGACGGCCGCCAGCCAGGGATCGGGGGCGGCCAGCGCCCCCAGATCGAACACACCGCCGTGGGCGCGGTTCTGCTTGGCCAGCTTGTTGGCCACCTTGGCGAGCAGCTTGGAGGGGGCGATGCCCACCGCCACCGGCAGCCCCAGATGCCGCCGCACCTGGGCCCGCAGCGCCTGGCCCCAGGCGGTGAGATCAGCACCCGTGCCTGCCGGGCCACCGGTGCCGGCGGGGCGGCGCAGGCGGCCGAACGCTTCGTCGATCGAATAGACCTCCAGCTCCTCCACCCAGGGCTCGAGCGTGAGCATCAGGCGGTGGCTCATGTCGGCGTAGAGGGCGTAGTTGGAGCTGCGCACCACCACCCCGAGCCGCTCCAGCTCGCGGCGCACCTTGAAATAGGGGGTGCCCATGGCGATGCCGAGGGCGCGGGCCTCGGCGCTGCGGGCCACGATGCAGCCGTCGTTGTTGGAGAGCACCACCAGCGGCCGGCCGATCAACGAGGGATCGAGCGCCGCCTCGCAGGAGGCGTAGAAGTTGTTGCCGTCGATCAGCGCGGTGGCCCAGGCCATGGAGGTTGGGGTGGAGGGGGCTCAGAGCGGGTGGATCACGTGGATGGCCACGCCCCAGAGGAGCGTGTCGTCGCCCTCGCCCAGGGCCAGCGGCGGGTAGGCGGGATGGGCCGCCTCCAGCCGCAGGCGACCGCGGTGCAGCACCAGGCGCTTGAGCGTGAAAGCCCCCTCCAGCACGGCCACCACGATGCGGCCGGGGCGCGGCTCGACGCTGCGATCGACGATCAGCAGATCACCGTGATGGATGCCGGCCTCCACCATCGAATCGCCGCTCACGCGCAGGAAGAAGGTGCTGCTGGGGCGGGCGATCAGCTGCTCGTTGAGGTCGATGCCGGTTTCGACGTAGTCGTCGGCGGGGCTGGGGAAACCGGCAGCCACGCTCTCGCCGGCCAGGGGCAGCAGCAGGCCGGTGCGGCACTGGCGCAGGGGCCGCGGGAGCGGCTGGGGCTCGGGCGGTGACTGGGCGGGCATGGGCCCCGGGGCAGGCCCTGCAGATTAGTACATCTGTATTGGTTTTTCGTCGACAAGGGTGGCCGTGGCGCTCAGCCCGCCATGGGCGTGCACAGCTCGATCAACGTGCCGTCCGGTGCCCGCACGTACGACACCAGCTGGCCCCAGGGCTTCCGGGCAGGCGCAGCGATTTCCCCAGCGCCATGCTCCAGGGCGCGGGCGTGGGCCTGGGGCACGTCGTCGGTGACCAGGGCGATCTCCATGCCCAGCGGCTGGACCGTTTCGCTGGCCTTCACCACCCCGCCGGGCACATTCAGGTCCCCGAGCGCGTGGGCGGCGAAACCTAGGGTGGTGGCACCAGTGGCGCATTCGCCATAGGTGCCGGTGGGGTCGAGAAACTTCTGCGGCAGGCCGAAAGCGGCCGCATAGAAGTGCAGCGAAGCGGCCACATCGGGCACGTAGACGATCGTGTAGCCCAGTTGCATGGCCCCAGGTCCAGCGGGTCCGAGCAGAGCCATCGTGAGGTCCGGCGCCGTGCCACGACTGTAGAAGCGGCGCTCAGGCCACGCGACGCCAGCCGGCCTCACAGGCGCAGCTGAAAGCCGTCGCGGCGGTGGAAATCGGGCGCGCTGCCGGGGTGGGCCAGGGCCCAGTAGGTGAGGGCGCCGCCGGCCTGCTCCACCACGGCGGTGACTGCCAGCTCCAGCGGGCCGCCGCCGGGCAGGAGGGCGGCAAGGTCGCAGGTGAGCTCAAGCTCCAGAACGCCAGGCGTGCGCGTGACCCGGAAGGGCAGCGCCTGCAGCGCCGCCTCCGGCGCCATCCCCTGGCGGTAGCCGCTGAAGCGGTAGACGTTCCAGTGGCCGGCGGGGGAGAGGTTCACCTCCCAGTAGGCGTCGGCACCGGGAGTGGCCAGGAAGAACTCCAGGCAGGTGGTCTGCCAGAGGTCATCGCAGCGCTGGGGCAGCGCCGCCGGCTCCGGCAGGCACACGCCCTCGAGCGCGCCCGCCAGCCGCCAGCCGATCTGCAGCTCCGCGCCGCGCCGCACCACCTGGCCGGTGAGGGTGAGGGCCGCCGCTGGGGGAGACGCCGCTGGGGACACCGCCGCTGAGGAGGCCGCCATGAAGGGATGAAGCGTGAAGGCGTGGGAGTCCAGAGGTGGCGGTGGCGATGAGGGTGGCGAGGTCATGCCATCACCGCCGCGACGATCGCGCGGATCTCGGCTTCCTGCGCCTCGATGCTGGCGGCGAGGGCGAACTGCACCAGGGCCCGCTGCAGGTTCTGCCCCGGCCGGCGCACCTTGAAGTACACGTCGCCGGCGAGATGGTCGGTGAGGAAACGCACCCCCAGCTCGAAGGCCAGCAGGCGGATCGCGTCGTAGAGGAAGGCCACGTCGTCGGTGGTGAGCATGGGGCGGGCCGCCGCCGCATACCCCTCCAGCAGCGCCGCGCAGAAGCCGGTGTCGAAGCGCACCGCGCGCCAGTCGGCGGCTTCCTCCCCGGCGAGGTTGCAGGCCGAGCGCAGGCAGTCGCCGATGTCGTAGTGGATCAGGCCCGGCTTCACGGTGTCGAGATCCACCAGGCTGATCGCGGCGCCGCTGGCCGCATCGATCAGCACGTTGTTCACCTTCGGGTCGCCATGGATGGGGCGCAGCTGCAGCCGGCCGCTCCCCTTAGCGTCCTCCAGCACCGACGCCCACCGCTGCCGTTCCGCCACAAAGGCAGCGCAGTGGCGCAGCTCGGGGGAGGCGGGCGGCGGTGACGCGGCGCAGACCCGGTGGTAGGCCGCCAGGTAGGTGGGGGTGATGTGAAACCCCTCCAGCGTGTCCACCAGCTGGTCCACCGGCAGATCGCTCACCAGCCGGTGGAAGCGGCCCAGGCCATAGCCCACCTCACGGGCCTGCCCGGTGTCACTGAGCTGGTCGAGGCTGCGGGCGCCGCCGATGAAGGTGGTCATGCGCCAGAAGGCGCCGTCGCACTCCAGCCAGGGATCAGCGCCGCCCTGCAACGGCACCACGCGCGGCACCTCCCAGCGGCGGCCCAGGCCGGACGCCGGCGCCTGCAGCTGGCGCTCGGCATGGGCGGTGAAGGCCAGCAGGTTGCGCATCACATCCCGGGGCTGGCGGAACACGTGGGTGTTGAGGCGCTGCAGCACATGGGAGCCGCCGGGGGCCCCCACCAGCTGCACCAGGTAGGTGTCGTTGACGTTGCCGCCGCCGAGCGGGGCGATCGCCTGCACCGGAGCGCCGAGCGCAAACTGCTCGGCCACCGCCACCAGATCGGGCGCGGCGGGCGGCGATGGCACTGCAGGGGCACCCCCCGGCTCGTCGGTCATGGCCTGCGCGGCAGCCTGCGCTGCGGATGGTGCCACCCACCCTGCCGCGCCGCCCGTCCCCGGCTCAACCGCTGGCCAGCAGCCTCGCCCGCCAGCGGTCGCTGAGGTCTTCCCCCAGCAGCGTGAGCAGGGCATAGACCAGCACCAGCGCCAGCAGCTGGTCCCAGGCGAACGAACTGAGGCTCTCCAGCAGCTGGCTGCCGAGGCCCGTGGCGCCCACCAGGCTCACCACCACCGATTCCCGCAGCATCACATCGCTGCGGTAGGCGGCATAGGCGAGGTAGGGGCGGGCCACGCCGCTGAGGCGGCCGTAGAGCAGGGCCAGCCGCGGCCCGCTGCCGGCGCAGGCCAGCGCCTGCTCCGTGGCCGGGCTGGCATCGGCGGCGCTCTCCAGCAGCAGGCGGCCGAGCACACCGAGGTTGTGAAAGCCGAGGGCCAGCGCACCGGTGACGACACCGGGCTGCAGCACCAGCAGCAGCAGCAGGGCCGTGAGCGGCGGCGGCCAGAGGCGGCCCAGCGCCCAGACCAGGCGCAGCGGCGCTCGCAGCCAGCGGGACGGGGCCGCCAGCAGCAGCAGCAGGGGCGCCAGACCCACCGCCAGGCAGGCCGCCAGCAGCGTCAGCCCCAGGGTGCCGCCCACCAGCGCCGGCCAGGGCAGGGCCAGCACGCTGGGCCAGTCGCTCTGCAGCGGCGGCAACGGCTGCACGCTGAGCAGCGCCTGGGGCTGCACGCCAAGGGCATGACCCAGCAGCAGCGAGAGCGGCAGCAGGGCCAGCAGCACCAGCAGCATCTCCCGCGCCCGCAGCCCCACCGACGGCTGCTGCAGACCGAAGCGCACGGGCATCAGCCAACGTCGCCGCAGATAGCCCAGGCCGGCCTCCAGGCTGAGCATCACGGCGAGCAGCAGCCACAGGCCGGTCCAGAGCTCGTGGAAAGCGAGCGACTGCATGGTGAGCTTCAGCTCGGTGCCGAGGCCGCCAAGGCCGAACACCCCCAGCAGGGTGGCGCTGCGCAGGGCGCACTCCAGCCGGTAGCCGCCGTAGCTGAGCACCCCCGGCAGCAGGGCGGGGCCGAGCGCCGTGAGCAACGCGGCCGGCGCCGGCGCCCCACCGGCCCGCAGGGCCTCCACGTTGGTGGTGGGCAGCGCGTCGAGCAGATCACTCAGCACCCGCGCCACCAGCGCCGCATAGGGGATCACGATCGCCAGCACGGCCACCGCCGGCTGCAGCCCCAGCAGTTGCAGGAGCAGCAGCCCCCAGATCAGTTCATGGATGGAGCGGGGAACGGCCAGCAGGCGGCGGATGCCGGTGGCGGGCAGGGCACTGCCGGTGAGGGTGGTCCAGACGGTGCGGGAGCTGGCCACGCCCAGCAGCAGGCCGAGCACCAGGCTCACCGCCCAGCCCAGCAGCGCCATCGCCACGGTCACCAGCAGCCCACCGGCCACCGAGCGCAGCACCACCGGATCCAGCGACGGCGTCAGCGCCGCCATGGCAAACTGACCGATCAGCTCCCAGCCGCCGCCGTGGCTGAGGCCCGGCAGCACCAGCCCCAGCGGCAGCAGCACCAGGGCCGGCAGCAGCACCAGCAGCGGCGGCGCAACTCTCAGCTGCACGGCGGCGTGCCTTCGTAGAGGTCGGTCAGCAGCGCCCGGTGCACCGCGGCGATCGGCCCGTCGAACACCAGCCGGCCCTGCCGCAGACCGATCGCCCGATCGAAGCCCTCCAGCAGATCGGGGCGGTGCAGGCTGAGCAGCAGGGCACGCGGCGGCACCGCCTGACGCAGCAGCAGGGCCAGCAGCTCCGCCGCCAGGCGGGGATCAAGGCTGGCCAGAGGTTCATCGGCCAGCAGCAGCACCGGGTCCTGGCGCAGCAGCCGCGCCATGGCCACCCGCTGGCGCTGGCCGCCGGAGAGAGCCGACACCGGCCGCTCCAGCAGGTGTGGCTCCAGGTCCATCGTCGCCATCGCCTGGCGGCAGGCGTCGGTTTCGAGCGGCAGCAGCAGGTTGAGCAGGGCCTTCGGCCAGCCCCAGACCGCCAGCCGCGCGGCATTGAGGTTCTGCTGGACGCTGAGCTCTTCCACCAGGCGCAGGTCCTGCCAGAGGGTGCCGATGCGGGCCTGCTGCAGGCGGCGGCCCCGCCGTGAGCGGGCCGGTGGCCGGCCCTCCCACAGCACCTCGCCGTGCTGCGCTGGCAGCAGCCCATTGGCCACCGCCAGCAGGGTGCTCTTGCCGGCGCCGCTGGCCCCGAGCAACGCCACCCGCTCGCCCTGGCGGATGGTGAGGTCAATGCCCTCGAGCCGCGGTCGGGGTTGGCCCGGCACCGTGATGCCGCGCAGTTCGAGCACCGGGTTCATCGGTGCGTCCTCAGCGGATCTTGCCGATCTGACGGCCCACCTGCTCGATACGGGCGTAATCCGCGGCCTTGGCGGGGATGAACCGCTGGGCGCCGAACAGGGCGAGGATCTGCTTCTGCTCGGGGTCGGTGGTCCGCCAGCTGAGGATCGCCGTGCGCATGCGGGTGCTGAAGCCCTTGCCGAAGCGCTTGTCGAGATCGGGCTGGGCAAGCCAGTGGTAGTTGGGGTAGCCGGGGGTTTTCCAGATCTGGATCACCTTGGCGCGGTTGACCTTGCCCTCGCTGAGGTTGCTGCGCCACACCTCTTCGCTGAGGGCGCCGGCCTGGTAGGCGCCGCTCTGCACCAGGGCGATGGTGGCGTCATGGCTGCTGCTGAAGCCGGGGACACCGCCGGCGAAATCGCTGAGCTTGACCCCGGCCTGGTTCAGGTAGAACTGGGGCATCAGGCGGCCGGAGGTGGAACTCTCCGAGCCAAAGGTGAAACGCTTGCCCTTCAACTCCGTCAGCCCCTTCACGTTGGAGATCGGCTTGAGGCCGCTGCTGGTGTTGGCGATGAAGACGCTCTGGAACGAGGCGTCGATGTCGCGCTGGGCGACCACCTGGGCGCCGGGCTTCTGCAGGCGCGCCTGCACCCCCGTGAGACTGCCGAACCAGACCAGATCCAGGCCGCCGGTGCGGAAAGCGGTGACGGCGGCGGCGTAATCCACCACCGGCACGTAAGTGACCTTCACGCCCAGCTGACGGCTGAGTTCATTGGCCACCAGCGGGTAGAGCCGGTTGAGCACCTCAGGCTTCTGGTCGGGGATCGCACCGATGCGCAGCACCTTGGTGTTCTGCTGCGCCTTCGCCTCGCTCAGCAGCGACGGCAGGGGGCCGCCGGCGGGGGCCAGGGCCGGCAGCAGCGCCAGGGAAAGGCCCACCAGCGCAGCGGTGGCACGGATGCGGAACGTCATCGGTGAGAGGGGATCGGGGGGAAGGATGAGAGCGGGAGGCGGGTGAGGCCCAGGCCTGCGCCTCGGCACGCAGGCGGCTGAACGGGCAACTGCGCTGGGAAACGCACAAGCAGCTCGCAGCACAGCGGAGCGAGGAGGCACGAGGAGGTGTCCGAGGAGCCACACGTCGCGCTGCCCGGGGTGCCGTGCAAGCAAGGTGCGCCGCAGCAGGGCGGCCCTGGAGCCACTATGGCGCTCACGACGTCGTGCCCCGGGTTGGCGATGGTGGTGCCCCAGCCGATCGAGCGCTTCCTGCAGGAGACGGGGCCACTGCTGGATGTGCGCACCCCGGCGGAATTCGCCCAGGGCCACATTCCCGGCGCCGTCAACCTGCCGCTGTTCAGCGATGCCGAACGGGCGGAGGTGGGCACGCTCTACAAGCAGCAGGGGCGCCAGGCGGCGGTGCTGCATGGACTGGCGGTGGTGGGCCCGCGCCTGAAGGGGCTCGCGGCGGATCTGGCCGCCTGCAGCGCCGAAGCCGAGGGGGCGCCGCTGCGGCTCACCTGCTGGCGGGGGGGCATGCGCTCCGGCAACGTGGCCCTGCTGGCCGAGAGCCTGGAGCTGCCGGTGCGCCTGCTGCACGGCGGCTACAAGAGCTTCCGGCGCTGGGCGCTGGAGCTGTTCGAGCGGCCCTGGCCGCTGCGCCTGCTGGGGGGCCGCACCGGCTGCGGCAAGACCGAGCTGCTGCTGGCCCTGCAGCAGCGCGGAGCCGCCGTGGTGGACCTCGAAGGCCTTGCCAACCATCGCGGCAGCAGCTTCGGCGGGTTGGGGCTGCCGCAGCAACCCAGCACGGAGCACTACGAAAACCAGCTGGCCATGGCCTTGCAGGCGCTGGAGGGGGCGGCGGCGATCTGGCTGGAGGCGGAGAGCGCCATGGTCGGCCGCTGCCGCATCCCGGCCGGCCTCTGGCGCCAGATGAAGGCAGCACCGGTGCTGGAGGTGCAACGGCCGCTGGAGCAGCGGCTGGACCACCTGGTGGCGGTCTACGGCCAGCACGACCCGGAGGCGGTGGCGGAGGCCACCCGTCGCATCGCCAAGCGGCTGGGCCCCCAGCGCACAGCCGTCGCCCTGGAGGCGATCGCCAACGGGGAGGCGGCCGAAGCCTGCCGGCAGATGCTCGACTACTACGACCGCTGCTACGACCATGACCTCAGCGGTCGTGGCGTCGCCAGCGTGGAGCTGGGGGAACAGAGCGCGGAGCAGGCCGCCGTCCGGCTGCTGGCGGACGGCCTGATCTAAGCCAGCACCCGGCCGATCAGGACAGCAGCGCCGAAGCCGGCCGCCCGCAGGTCCTGCAGGGCGGCAGCGGCATTGCTGGCTGGCAGCGCCGCCAGCAGCGGGCCGCAGGTCTGGGGATCGATCAGCAGAGCCCTGTGGGCGGGCTCAAGGCCATGCGGGCCAGGACCTTCCAGCTGCACCGCACCGTCCAGCAGCGCCAGGGCGGCGGCATTGGCGGGGGCCAGGCTGCTGGCCACACCGGCGGCCAGCAGCTCCAGGGCACCGGGCAGCGCCGGCACGGCGGCCCAGTCGAGGGCGACACGCACGGCCGGGCTGGCGGCGATCATCTCGCCGAGGTGGCCAAGCAGCCCGAAGCCGGTCACATCGGTGCAGGCCCGGCAGCCGTGGCGCGCCAGCAGCGGCAGCAGCGGCGCCTGGCTCTGCTGCAGCACCGCCAGCGCCTGCTCGATCCAGGCGGGATCCGCGGCCGCCGCCATCGCCGCCGCGAACAGCACGCCACTGCCGAGCGGGCGGCTGAGCAGCAGCACATCACCCGGCTGGAGCGGGCCCTTGCGCAAGAACTGCGCCGGCGCCACCCGGCCGTTGACCGTGAGCGCCAGGCTGAGCCCGGCACCATCGCGGCCCTCCAGGGTGTGCCCGCCCAGCAGCACGGCCCCCTGCGGCTCCAGCACGGAACAGACCCCCGCCAGGGTCTGCCCCAGCAGCTCTTCCTGCACGGCGGCCGCCGCGGCCGGCAGGGTCACCAGCGCCTGGGCGCTCTCCACCGGCGCCCCACAGGCCCAGAGGTCGCTGCAGGCATGCAGGGTGGTGAGGCGGGCGTTGAGCCAGGGGTCGTCCACCAGGGCCGGGAAGCCATCCACGCTCTGCAGCAGCAGCGCGCCGTCGTCAAGCCGGGCCACCACGGCGGCGTCATCGGCGGGGACGGCAGCCGCAGCGAGTCGCCCCAGGGCCGCCTGCAGTGGAGCGGCGGGCAGCTTGGCGGCGCAGCCGCGGCAGGGCATGGGCTCGGTCTTGCCTCTGGCGCCCATCGGCTGCAGGGCGGTGAAGCGGTCCATGAACGCCTGGTCGATGGCCTGCTTCCAGTGCCACAGCCAGCGGTGCGGACCGATCGCCAGCGGCCCGAACAGGGCCAGGGCCCGTGGACCGGCCGGTTGCCAGCCGCCATCGCCGAGCAGTTGCAGGGCGAACGGCTGGGGCCGCCAGGGCCGCAGGGGGCGGCCGGGGCTGTCGATGCTGCGTTTCAGGTTGGCCGCCAGCACCGGCGCGGCCCGCACCGCCCAGACCCCCGATGGGGGACGGGGCTGGCCGTCGATCAGGCCGCAGTCACCGCAGGCGAACAGGCCGGGGCGGCCCACCACCTCCAGGCTGGCCGCCGTGCGGACACGGCCGCTGCCGGGATCGACCGGCAGGCCGGCAGCGGCCAGCCAGGCAGGCGCCAGGCTGCCAGTGCAGGCCAGATCTGCCGCGGCCCGCTCCGGCGCCTGGCGCTCCAGCGGGATCACCGCCGCCGCCAGCAGGCGCTCGCCGGCGCGGTTGGCGGCCACCGACCCCAGCTGCAGCCCCTGGCCCCGCAGCAGCAGGCGGGGCCGCCACCCACGGGCGCGGAAGGCCAGCGCCAGCTCCACCGCCGCAGCGCCACCACCGCGCAGCACGGGGCCTTCCGCCGCTGCATAGCCGTCGGCCCAGGCCAGGAAGGGTTCGAGCGGCTTCACCGCCATGGCGCCGGCGCACGGCGCAGTGACGGCACCCACATCCAGGCTGAGCCGCGCAAAGCGCAGTGCCGGCCGGCCAGCCAGCAGCAGCGCCCGCTCGGCCAGATCCAGCCCGGTGATCTCCGCCTGCACGAAGGTGACGCCGGCCAGCCGGCAGAGGCGGCGCAGATCGATGGCGGCGGCGCCAGCGGGCACCAGACCCGCCACCACAGCGGGCACCAGGCCGGAATAAAGCGCCGTGCTGCCGCGGCTCACCAGTGTGATCAGGGCAGCGGCCGGGCGCTGGGCAGGCCGCATCACCCAGCGGCGCAGCAGCAGGGCATGGCTGTGGCCCCCTCCTGCCAGCACCAGGTGCAGCCGGGGCGGGGCAGAAAGCCCGGGCACGGGCGTCGTCGGGCGCAGATGGCGCCATTGTGACCGCGCCCGGGCCGTGAACAAATCCCCTGCCGCCGCCTGACGGGTGGCAGGATTCGGCAAGTGGGGCCAGATTCGGTGAAATCACACCGCCATCCAGGATTGTCCTGCCTGCCTCGCCGCCCAGGCGGCCGTTCACAACCCTGCCGTCGCTGGCCGTCGCTGGCGTGGTGCACAGCCGCGTTGCTTGCCGCCTGGGTGTGGCCAGTCAACGCCCGCGCCGAAACCGTGCTGGAGCGGGCGGCGCGCACCGGCGTGATCACCATGGGCGGCCGCACCGACCTGGTGCCTTACTCCTTCGTGGACGGCAAGGGCCAGCTGGTGGGCCTGTCGATTGATGTGGCCGAGCGGATCGCCGCCGAAGCCAGCACTTACCTGAACCGTCCGGTGCGGCTGGCGTTCACTGCCGCCCCCGACGCGAACACCCTGTTCAAACAGGTGCACACCGGCGAGACCGACCTGGCCTGCGGCGTCCAGTTCACCTGGGAGCGGGAGATGTTCGTCGACTATTCGATCCCCTTCAGCCTGTCGGGAATCCGCCTGCTCACCCGCAGTGGTGGGCTCGATGGCACGGCCGCCTCGTTGCAAGGCAAGCGGATCGGTGTGCTGGCCGGCTCGCTGGGTGATGCCACGATCAAGAGCTATGCGCCCAAGGCGGTGCGGGTGCCCCTCACCGAGATCGATGCCGCCGTTGCAGCGCTGCAGGCGGGCCGGGTGGAGGCACTGGCTGGCGATTCCATCCTGCTGGCAGGCGCCGTGGCGAAAACAGGCGCCAAGGGTCTGGCACTGGTGCCCGGGGTGGGACTGCAGCGCTATGCGGTGGGGTGCATCATTCCGGAGAACAATTCCACCTTCCGCAACCTGATGAACCTGGCGATAGCCAAGTTGCTTCAGGGCTATATCAACGGCAATCGTGATGCCACTGAGAGCGTGAATCGCTGGTTGGGCCCCAGTGGAATTCTGGAATTGCCACCGCAAGTGATCAAAGATTATTTTCAGATGGTGCTGCTCACCAATGAGCAGATTCGCGTCCCAGCT
Source organism: Synechococcus sp. MW101C3 (assembly GCF_002252635.1). Taxonomy (NCBI): domain Bacteria; kingdom Bacillati; phylum Cyanobacteriota; class Cyanophyceae; order Synechococcales; family Synechococcaceae; genus Synechococcus; species Synechococcus sp. MW101C3. The sequence goes on along the minus strand of NZ_NQKX01000008.1, from coordinate 178,317 downwards.
GACACCACTCCGGAAGCAAAACCATGAGCATTCACTCCCGAGCCGGCGTGCTGGGTTTCCTGCTGGCGCTGGCGGCGCTCACCCTGCCAGTCGCCACCGCCGCGCCGGTTGCCTCCCATCCTGAGGCGTCAGTTGAGGACCGTCTGCGCCGCATCGCCACCGCCTTCCGCGCCCATGGCGGCCTGGACGCGGGCCTCGTCAGCCATGGGCACGGCACGGAGGATCCCACCCTGCTGGCAGCCGGCTTTGCCAATGGCGGACGGGGCGGCTTTGCCAACGCGGCCAACCGTGGAGGCTTCGTCAATGGGCACCCCTATTACGGCGGCGGCGGCGGCGGCTTCGTTAACGGCGGCGGTGGCTTCGTCAATGCCCGCTATGGCGGCGGCTTCGTCAACGGGGGCGGGGGCGGGGCCTTCCGCAACTGGTGATCGCCTGAAGAAAGGATCGCCCTTCACAACTGCCGAACGATCGAAGGCCGCCGCTGCCGCGATTGGGGCCAACCCAGCGTCCTGGCCAATCAGTCCGACGCCAACACAGGCGCGGGAGAAGCCAGGGGAATCCGTTCCCGCTGGAGGCGGTCGAGCAGGCGCCGCTGCAGCTCACGGCTGCACGCCCACTGCTGACCAGCCTGGGTGGTGAGCAGCATGCTCACGGTGATCCCGAGCGGGCCGGTGCCGGTGACACCGCGCAGGAAGGGGGCCGCCAGCAGCAGCGGCCCCCAGAGCGGATCGCGGCCGAGGGCGTCGAGTTCTTCGGCGATCACCGCCAGCACGGTGTTGATGTCGCCGATGCGATGGGAGAGCAGCACCTCCACCAACTTGCCGGAGCGGATCTTGGTGTGGTTCACCACCCGGTCGAAGGCACCGTTCTGAATCACCGCCACCCGCTGATCGAGGCAGCGCAGCTGGGTGCTCAGCACGCTCAGATCCACCACATCGCCTTCGATGTCGCCGATCTCGATCCAGTCGCCGATGGCGTAGCGATCCTCCAGCAGCACCGCCAGGCCGGCGGCGAAATCCCGCAGCAGCCCCTGGAACACGATGGCCAGGCCGCCCAGCACGGCGCCGCCGGCCAGCAGGAACGACGCAGAGGTTTCGCGCACGCCGGGGATGCCCACCACCACCCAGCCGGCAGCGATGGCGATGCAGGCCAGATCCACCAGCCGGTGGAAGATGCGCTCGAGGCTGTGATGGCGCTGGTCGCGGCGGGCCAGCTGGTCGGCGGGCACCCGGCCACTGGCGGCCCACTGATCCAGCAGAAACGACACCAGCGCGCGGCCCAGCAGCGCCGTGAACGCGAACACCAGCACCTTGATCGCCACCAGCGCTGGCTGCAGCAGCACCTCCAGGGCCAGCGGCACGCCGCCGGGAATGGCCATCAGGCCCAGCGCCACCACCGTCATCAGCTGCAGCAGCACGAGCACCAGCAGCACGACGCTCAGCGCCTCGAACAGCTGTAGGCGCAGCCCGCGCGTGGCGGCCGCCGCTGGGGCTGCTGACGCCACCGGAGCCGCCAGCGCGAACGCCGCCGGGGCCGCCACTTGCGCCTTGAGCGTGGCGATGGCCAGGCGGTTGCGGCGCCACAGCCAGAAGGTGCCAGCGGTGAGCAGCAGCACCAGGGCCATGGCCAGCAGGCAGAGCATCAACCGCTGGCGCAGGCTCTGCGGCAGCAGCGCCTGGCGGGCGTAGCGGAGGCGGCTCTGCAGCCGCTCCTGCCAACGCCGGCCCAGTTCCAGCGCGGTGGTGCCGTTCATGGTGGCGTCGGCAAAGGTCACGGTGAGCAGCGGCAGCGGCTGGGGCCGCTCCGGGACCGTGGCCTCGAGGATCACGGCGCCGGTGGGCAGCTGCCGCACCTCCACCGTGAGGTCGTCGGAGGCGGCACGCACGCCATCGGTCAGACCGCCCTCACAGGCGGGATCGTTGGCCCCCAGAGCCCGCAGCAGGCTCCACTCGGCCAGCCGTTCACTGTTGGTGCAGAGGGCGGTGGGGTTGTACAGCAAGCGGAGGTTGCCCTCGATCACCTGGGCGCGGCGCTCCGCATCGGGGCCAGTCTCCGCGTCACTGCCATGGCCGTTGCTGTTGCCAGTTCCGTTGCCGTTTCCCACCACCGGCGACGCCACCATCAGGGTGGGAATGCCGAGGATGCGCACGATCGCCACCTCGTAGCTGCCGGCCGCCACCATCGAGGTGGCGCGATCGAGGGAGGGCGGTGAGGCCGTGAAGGTGGGGCGCGCCGGTGAGGGGATCTGAACGGCCGCCGGCGTGGCCCGCAGCGGCGACCCCATGGCCAGCAGCACCACCACCAATGCCAGCGCCCCGAGCAGCCACGTGCGCGCCGGCTTCGTCAATCCGTCTTCCCTGTCATGTCCATGTTGCCTGCGCCATGCCCACCGGGGGACTTGAACCCCCACGACCGAAGCCACTGGTACCTAAAACCAGCGCGTCTACCAATTCCGCCAGGTGGGCAGCGGACCGACTGTAATCAGCGGCGCAGAATGGGGCCGCCCTGCTGCGACAGCCATGCTTGCCACCCTCGGTGGAACCCTGGCCCTGCTCGCCGGCCTCGCCCTGCTGCTCCTGCCGCTGCTGGTGCCGGAGCTGAGCCGCCCGCGCGATGCCTTCTGGGGCGCGGTGGTGCTGCTGCTGGGCCTGGTGCTGGTCACCAGTGCCGAGCGGCTGAGTGGCGCGCCGATGCTGGCGGTGCTCTGCGGCGGGCTGCTGATCGGGCGGCTCAGCACCGAGGTGAGCCAGAGCCGCTGGCGTCAGCTGAGCGAGGAGGAACGCCAGGGCTTCTGGTCTGCAGCGCGGTGGCAGACGAGCCTGAACCAGTTGGGCACCACCGTGATCGCCCTCGGCGGGCTGCTGTTCTCTCGGGCCATGGCGCTGGGCGGCTGGCTCAAGCAACGCAGCGCCGCCGTCTCCGCGAGCCTCTCCAGCAGGACCACCACCGCCAAGCCATCCCAGACCACCAAGCGCTGGGTGCGACCCGAACCTGCCGGCGCAGAGACCCCCACGGCTCCCGCTCCGCCAGCGCCGGCCGCTGACGCCCCCGAAGCGCCGCTGGCGGTGGTGAGCGACTTCGCAGAGGTGGACGCCCGCGTGCGCGCAGCACTCGCCGCCGATCAGGACCCGCCGTCGGGGACGGAAACCGCGGAGACGGCAACGGCGCCGGATCCGGCAGGCACCACAGCGGTGAGTACTGCCGAGCCAAGTGCTGAAGAGCCAGGTGCTGCCCAGGAGAGTCCTGGGCCGGTGAGCCCTGCAGCGGGTGCTCCCGCAGGTTCCGCAGAGCCAGTTGCCGGCAACGAACCTTCAGCCGATCACGACCCAGAGACCACTCACCCCAGCCCAGCCCCGTACCAGTCAGACGCTCAGGGCATCCCCGCCGGCGACCTCAGCCTCAGCGCCACGGCGGCTGCAGACACCGAAACCCGCACCGACCACAAGCGGACGCCGGAGCCCATCGCCGAACCCGAGCCCCCGAATCTGGCTGGCGATCCTCCGACCGGACCCAGCGCCCGCTGAGCCTGCTCGCAGGATCAGAAGCGACCTCCACGCAACCACACCGCTGCCGCCGGGGAATGCCGGGGCCGATAATCCCGGTTGCTGCCCCAGGCGCCGTGACCGCCCCGCCGGTGTCCTACAAGGACACCCTCAACCTGCTGCAGACCCCCTTCGGGATGCGGGCCAACGCCAGGACGCGTGAACCCGAACTGCAGGCGTTCTGGGCCGAGCAGCGCCTCTACGAGCGGCTCAGCAGCAGCAACCCCGGGCCGGTGTTCACCCTGCACGACGGGCCGCCGTATGCCAACGGCGCCCTGCACGTGGGGCATGCGCTCAACAAGATCCTCAAGGACATCATCAACAAGTACGCCCTGCTGAAGGGGCGACGGGCGCGCTTCGTGCCCGGCTGGGACTGCCACGGGCTGCCGATCGAGCTCAAGGTGCTGCAGGGCATGGGCAGCGAGGAGCGTCGCGGGCTCACGCCGATCGAGCTGCGCCGCCGCGCCCACGCCTATGCGCTCGAGCAGGTGGCGGGGCAGAAGGCGGGCTTCCGCCGCTGGGGCATCTGGGCCGACTGGGACCAGCCTTATCTCACCCTGCAGAAGCACTACGAGGCCGCCCAGATCGGTGTCTTCGGCCAGATGGTGCTGGCGGGTCACATCTACCGGGGCCTCAAGCCGGTGCACTGGAGCCCCAGCTCCCGCACCGCCCTGGCTGAAGCGGAGCTGGAATACCCCGACGGCCACACCTCCCCGAGCGTCTACGTGGCGTTTCCGGTGGTGGAGCTGCCGGCGGGGCTGGGCGCACGCCTCACCGCCATCGGCCTCACCAGCGCGGAGGCGGCCACCACACCGGCTGCCGGTGCCCTGGCTGTGGCGATCTGGACCACCACCCCCTGGACCCTGCCCGCCAACCTGGCGGTGTCGGTGAACGGGGCGCTCGATTACGCGGTGTGCCGGGTGGAGCCGGGCCGCCACCTGATCGTGGCCACGGCATTGGTGGAGAGCCTGCGCGAGAGCCTGGCGCTGCCGCTGGAGCCGCTGCTGTCGTTGAAGGGGGCCGAGCTGGAAGGGGTCGTGTATCGCCATCCCCTGATGGAGCGCAACAGCCCCGTGGTGATCGGCGGCGATTACATCACCACCGAAGCGGGAACGGGCCTGGTGCACACGGCGCCGGGCCATGGCGTCGACGACTTCAACACCGGCCGCAAGGCGGGCCTGCCTGTGCTCTGCCCGGTGGACGAAGGCGGCACGCTCACCGCCGAGGCGGGCCCGTTCGCCGGCCTGAACGTGCTGAAGGACGCCAACCCGGCGATCATCTCGGCCCTGGAGGGGGCCGGCGCCCTGCTCAAGCAGGAGAGCTACGCGCACCGCTACCCCTACGACTGGCGCACCAAGAAACCGACGATCTTCCGGGCCACCGAGCAGTGGTTCGCCTCGGTGGAGGGCTTTCGTGCCGAGGCGCTGGACGCCATCGCCGCCGTCGACTGGCTGCCGGCCAGTGGCCGCAACCGCATCGAGGCGATGGTGCGCGAACGGGGCGACTGGTGCATCTCGCGCCAGCGCACCTGGGGCGTGCCGATCCCGGTGTTTTATCACCGCGAAACGGCCGAGGTGCTGCTCGATGCGGCCACCCTCGATCACATCCAGGCACTGATCGCCGCCCACGGCTCGGATGTGTGGTGGGAGAAGGAGGAAGCCGAGTTGCTGCCCCCTGCCCATGCCGCCGAGGCGCATCTGTGGCGCAAGGGCACCGACACCATGGACGTCTGGTTCGACTCCGGCTCTTCCTGGGCGGCGGTGCTGGGCGGCCTGCAGACCGGCGAAACCACCACTGAGGACCCTCAAGCGAGCGAAACCCCTGGTCAGCCCTCAACCAGCGCAGCCGCTAAGGGGTCCCAGCAGCCACCCGCCACACCCCTCAATTACCCCGCCGACCTGTATCTGGAGGGCTCGGATCAGCACCGCGGCTGGTTCCAGAGCAGCCTGCTCACCTCGGTGGCCGTGAACGGCAGCGCCCCCTATAAGCGGGTGCTCACCCATGGGTTCACCCTCGATGAGAAGGGCCGCAAGATGAGCAAATCGCTGGGCAATGTGGTGGATCCGGCGGTGCTGGTGGAGGGCGGCAAGAATGAGAAGCAGGAGCCGGCCTACGGCGCCGATGTGCTGCGGCTGTGGGTGAGTTCGGTGGATTATTCCGCCGATGTGCCACTGGGTCCGGGGATCGTCAAGCAGCTGGCGGATGTGAGCCGCAAGGTGCGCAACACGGCCCGCTATCTGCTCGGCAACCTGCACGATTTCGACCCACGGCCCCGCGCTGAAGGAGGCGACGCGGTGCCGTTGGCGGAGCTTCCCCTGCTCGACCGCTGGATGCTGCACCGCACAGCTGCGCTGATTGAGGCGGTGAGCACCGATTTCGACAACTTCGCCTTCTATCGCTTCTTCCAGGCACTGCAGAATTTCTGCGTGGTGGACCTGTCGAACGTCTACTTCGACATCGCCAAGGACAGGCTGTACGTGAGCGCAGCCGGGTCCTTCCGCCGCCGCAGCTGCCAGACGGTGCTGCAGCTGGTGGTGGAGCGGCTGGCCGGGCTGATCGCCCCGGTGCTGTGCCACATGGCGGAGGACATCTGGCAGAACCTGCCCTATCCCGTGGCCGAAGCCTCGGTGTTCGAGCGTGGCTGGCCCACCGCCCCGGCCGCGTGGAGCGCGCCGGAGCTGCTGGCGCCGATGGAGCGCATCCTGGCCCTGCGGGCCCGGGTGAACCGGCAGCTGGAAAGCTGCCGCAGTGCCGGTGCCCTGGGCGCGTCGCTGGAGGCACAGGTGCAGCTGAGCGGCGTTGATGCCGCTCTGGCCGAGGCCCTGGAGCTGCTGGAGAGCAGCGCCCACCCGGAGGTCGACAACCTGGCCGACTGGCTGCTGGTGTCGGCGGTGCAGCTGGAGGGCGCGGCGCCGGCGGTGGTGCTGGCCGAAGACCATGGCGACACTCCCAGCGACGACAGCAACGACACCGGTGGCGGCTTCAGGCTGCGGCTCGCCCACGCCGACGGCGAGAAGTGCGAGCGTTGCTGGCACTACACCACCGATGTGGAGGAGCACACCCTGGCGCCAGGGGTGAGCGGTCGGATCTGTGGGCGCTGCCGGCAGATCCTTGCTGACTGACCATTCACAGATGGCGGAATCAGCGGCTCCAGCCGCTAGCTTCACCGGCCGAATGGAGAGTGGGATCGATGGCGCGTCCCGCCGTGGGGCAAGGGGGAATGAAAATCGGGGCATTGGCGTCGCGCAGCGGCGTGCCGGTGAAAACCCTGCGGTATTACGAAGACCTGGGCCTGCTGCCGGCGATCGGCCGCAGCGAGGGTGGCTATCGCCTCTTCGATGAACACAGCCTGCGCCGTCTGGAGTTCATCCGGCGGCTGAAAACCCTGGGGCTCACGCTGGAGGAGATCCAGGCCTGCCTCAACGTCCACGACGCCGGCGCCCTGCCGTGCGACAGCATCCAGGCCCAGCTCCTGCACCAGATCGAGCGGATCGATCACCAGATCCGTGATCTGCGTCACCTCAAGACGGAGCTGAAGGAGCTGCTGGCCCGCTGGCAGCGCCATCCTGTCGACGATGGCAGCGAAATCTGCCCGAACCTGCACATCTGAGCCGCCTGCGGATCAGCCACTTGTGCACTGTGTCGGCGAGCAGCACCGCCACGGGAGCCAGGGCGATCGGGCCGAGGTAGCCAACCGGGAAGCGGGCCAGCTCAAACACAGCGGCGATCGGGGCCACCAGCACCAGGAGGCCCGCCACCACGGGCTCGCTGAAGAAGCCAAGCCACAGCAACGGATTGGGAATGGGCAGAAGTTCCCAAAAGGGGCGCCGGTCGCTGCGGCAGGCCAGCAGCGCGGCCATTTGGCCGGCCACAATCAGGCAGAAGGCCACGGTGGAGGCCTGGTGCTGAATCGCCAGCACCTCAACGGTGGCGCGGTGATGGAGCAGGTCTGGCGCCAGCTGCTGCAGGGCGGCCAGGTCCACGCCGTTGTTGCGCCACACCAGCAGGTACCCCGCCATCGCGCTCAGTCCTTCCACCAGACCCAGCACCAGATAGGCCCGCACCATTAGGGGCCGGTTGAGCAGGGGCAGGTCCCGGGGGCGGGGCGGCTGGCGCATCACCCCCGCCTCGGGGGTCTCGGAGCCCAACCCCAGGGCCGGCAGCAGGTCGGTGCCGAGATCCACCGCCAGGATCTGCAGCACGGTGAGGGCCGCCGGGATCCGCAGCACCACCATTGCCAGGAACGGCGCGACCTCGGGCACGTTCGAGGCCAGGATGTAAGTGATGAACTTGCCGATGTTCGCCACCACCGAGCGGCCGAAGCGGACCGCCTCCACGATCGTGGCGAAGTTGTCATCGAGCAGCACGATGTCGGCCGCCTCGCGGGCCACATCGGTGCCGGTAATGCCCATGGCCAGGCCCACATCAGCGGCACGCAGGGCCGGGGCGTCGTTGACGCCATCGCCGGTGACGGCCACCACCTCACCCAGGGCCTGGTAGGCCTGCACGAGCCGCAGCTTCTGCTCCGGGGCCATGCGGGCGAACACCAGTCGGTGGCGGTACTTGAGCAGCTGGCGCAGATGCACGTCGCTGATCTGGGCCAGGGTGGAGCCCTCGATCACCCGTACCGGGTCGGCGCCGGACAGTCGGTGCTGACCATTGCCCTGGTGGCTGTTGACTCCGCGACCATTGGGGGCGGGCGGCTCCAGCAGACCGATCTGGAGCGCGATCGCCTGGGCTGTGAGTCCGTAGTCACCGGTCACCATGGTCACCCGAATGCCGGCGTCGCGGCAGCGGCGGATGGCATCGGGCACTTCGGGGCGGGGCGGGTCGTACAGGCCCAGCAGGCCGAGCAGCGTCTGGCCCGTTTCCAGCAGGTCTCCTGGCGTCGCCTGCAGTTCTTCCGCCCCGGCGGCCCGCAGGGCAACGCCGATCACCCGAAAGCCCCGGGCGGCCAGGTCGTCGTTGGCGGCCACCACACAGAGGCGCCGACGCGCATCGAGCGGTTCGCTGCCGGCAGGGGTGAGCCAGGCGTCGCAGCGCTCCAGCACCTCCAGCGGCGCTCCCTTGGTGATCACCAGGCTGTCGCCAGCGGCGATGGCCAGGGGTGGGTCAGGCCAGCTCACCAGCACCGTCATGCGCCGCCGGTGCGAATCAAAGGGGATCTCGCGCTGGCGGGGGTGAAGGCGCTGCAGCTCCGCCGGATCGAGGCCCGCGGCCTGCGCCGCCTGCAGCAGCGCCGTCTCGGTGGGATCTCCCACGGCACCGATGGCATCCAGGCGAGCGTTGCTGCAGAGGGCGGCCCCTTGCAGCAGCAGCTGATGCAGCTGCTCGCCGGGAACCGGCAGCCAGGTTTCCTCCACCGCCATGCGGTTGCAGGTGAGGGTGCCGGTCTTGTCGCTGCAGATCACACTGACGGAACCGAGTGTTTCCACCGCCGAGAGGCGACGCACCAGCGCCTTGCGCCGGCCCATCCGCTGCACGTTCAACGCCAGCGCCAGGGTGACGGTGGGCAGCAGACCCTCGGGCACGTTGGCCACGATGATGCCGATCGCGAAGACCAGGCTTTCGAGGGGCGTCATGCCCACGAACACCAGGCTCAAGGAGAAGGCGAGCAGGCCCATCGTGAGCGCGATCGTGCTGATCGTGTGCACGATGCGGGCCACCTGCTGCTCGAGGGTGCTGACGCTGCGCGGCGTGCCGGCCGTGAGATGGGCCACCTGGCCGAACTCGGTTTCAGAGCCGGTGGCGTACACGAACGCCTCGCCCCGGCCGGAGGCGATCGTGCTGCCCGCCAGCAACAGGTTGGGCCGCTCGCCGGTGGGCAGGCGCAGCTCGGCCTGGTGAGCCGGCAGGTCCATGGCCTGGCGGGCCACGGGCGCCGATTCGCCGGTCAGCACTGAAAGATCGACGCGAAGCTCATGGCTCACACTGATCCGGCAATCGGCCGGCACCCGGTCCCCTTCCTCCAGCAGCAGCCGGTCGCCGGCCACCAGCTCCTCGGCGGAGCGGAAACCCAGCGTGCCGTTACGCCAGAGCTGCACCTGGCGGGGCAGGGCACGGGTGAGGGCGGCCAGGGTGCGCTCGGCCTGGAACTCCTGCCAGAAGGAAAAGAGGCCGTTGATCAGTACCACCGCCCAGATCGCCCAACCCAGCTGCGGCGTACCCGCCACGAAGGCCAGCACCCCGGCGATCCAGAGCAGCAGGGCCATGAAGTGGACCATCTGGTCGAGCAAGCGCAGGGCCAGGGACCGGCGCTTCAGGGGCGGCAACCTGTTGGCGCCGTAACGCTCCAGCCGCTGCTGCGCCTCCGGCTGGCTGAGACCTTCTGGGGTGGTGCGCAGCCCCGGGTACACCTTCTCCAGCGGCAGGGACCAGATCGGCTGTGAAGCAGAAAGCAGCACCGGCGCCAACAGGCTGTGATGCTTTCAGGATGACCCTGGCGAATTGAATGAAGTGTCAGTCCGCCATCAGCCGTTACTGCCGCTCGCAAACGTCGGAGATGGCAGTCGCCACCGCAACCCCAACCTTTCAACACACCGCCTCAGATCTGGGCATGGCTGTGGCGCCGCCATTCAGCCCATGGCCCGAACCTCGAAACGGCGCCTTAACCACAACGACACATACACAAGTGCCACCAGCACCGGTACCTCGATCAGCGGACCGATCACACCGGCCAAGGCCTGACGGGAGCTGACCCCCCACACGCTGATGCTCACGGCGATGGCCAGCTCGAAGTTATTGCCGGCGGCGGTGAACGCAAGGGTTGCCGTTTTCGGATAGCTGAGCCCGCTGTGCCGGCCCATTGCAAAGGCCACACTCCACATGATCGCGAAGTAGAGCAGCAAAGGCACGGCCACGCCGGCCACTGCGAGCGGGTCGGAGGTGATCGCCTGGCCCTGCAGGGCGAACATCACCACGATCGTGAACAGCAGGCCGTAAAGCGCGAAGGGGCTGATGAACGGGATGAACCGCTGCTCATACCAGCGCGGTCCCTTGAGCCGGAGGCCGATGCGACGGCTGAGGTAGCCCGCCGCCAGCGGCAGCCCCAGAAACACCAGCACCGCCTTGGCAATCTCCGCCATCTGAAACGCCACGTCCTGAGTGGCCAGGCCCAACCAGCCGGGCAGGATCTTCAGGTAAAAGCCACCAAGCAAGGCATAGGCCAGAACCTGCACGATCGAATTGATCGCCACCAGCAGGGCAGCCGCCTCCCGGTCGCCCCTGGCCAGATCGATCCAGATCAAGACCATGGCGATGCAGGGGGCCAGGCCGATCAGGATCAGCCCCGTGCGGAACTCCGGCTGGTTCGGCAAGAACAGCCAGGCGAGCACGAACATCAGTGCCGGCCCCAGACCCCAGACCAACACCAAGCAGAGCCTCAGCAGCCGGCGATCCCGCGCCGCCCTGCCCAACTCCTCGTAGTGCACCTTCGCCAGCACCGGGTACATCATCAGCAGCAGCCCCAGAGCAATCGGCAGGGAGGTGTTGCCGATCCTCACGGCATCAAGCCAACCCTGGATGGCAGGAAAGAAGCGGCCCAGCAGCAGGCCGCCGCCCATCGCCAGCAGGATCCAGAGCGGCAGGAAGCGGTCGAGCAACGACAGCTGGGCCAAGACGGCCTTGTCATCGGCAGCCCGTCTGCCATGGTCGTTGGATTCCGGGGCCATGCAAGAAAGGGCGATGGGAAGGACAAGGGAGCTGGCGAGCTGAACGGCCAAAGGACGCTCACGCCATCAAGGCCTGGACGAGCAGAGAGCGGACGACTTCAGCAGTGGATCAGGTCCTGGCGCGACGGCTCACCGATCGATCAGCGCCGATGGCACAAGGTTGATGCACGCCACCCACACACTCAGCCATCGCTCGAAGATGCCCATGGATCAGCAGCAGGGGGAAGCAGGGGCGGCGCAGTCTGCAGACAGGTCCGCCAACCAGTGCTGGAGCGCCACGAGGGCTTCGCTGCGCAGGCGGTAGTAGATCCAGCGACCCTCCTGGCGATCGGCGAGCAACCCGGCCTCCTTGAGCACCTTGAGGTGAAACGACAGCTTCGATTGCGCCAGGCCCAGATCCGTGGTGAGATCGCAGACGCAACGCTCGCCATGGCCGAGGGCCTCGATCACCTGCAGACGCAGCGGATCAGCGAGGGCTTTGAGCAGTTGGCGCGCCTGCTCCGTCGGCAGGCCCGTGGTGGCGACGCTCACGGGACCATTCCTGCATAGTTGATCAATTCTAGTTGATGCATTTGTGGCCCAGTGCACCGGCGCTGTTCGCAGGCAACACCCCAGCAGCACGGTCGCATGGTCGTCTCCAGCGCCATTGAGCCGGCCACCACAGAAGGCAAACCAATGGTGAGAACCAGCGATCAGCTCCGAAACCCCGCATACGCCGCTGCCAGCATGGGCTTGCCGCCGGTTTCAACGATGGCGCCATGGGCAACGATCACGCGATCAAAGTCCCACGCCAACACCGCATCGATCGAGGCACGCACCCTACGCCGATCCGATGAGGCGAGGCGTTCGAGGATTGTGGGCTCCAGGCGATTGAAACCGCCGGCGATGCGGGTCGTGAAACGCGTGAGCCAGGGGAAAGAGGCGTCGAAATTGAACGCGCTGTCGGTGAGGAGAAGGGTCTGGCTGGGAACGTGGCACAAGGCAATTTCATCCAGAGGCACAGGACCGAGGGGGGCCATCGTGTTCAGGCCCTGCAGCTGGCACAGAAGCAGATCCGGCCAGGGGGAGGGCGCTTCAGCAGTCAGCAGCTGATCGATCATCAGGTCAGGACACTTGGCCTTGAGCGCGGCAGACCCCCAGAACCTGGCCTGCGGAAAGCAGAGCTTGAACGCATTGGCATACAGATGGTGGAAGGAATTCGGCGCCACGATATGGCCAATGCGGCCAAGTGTGGTCAGTGCGTCCACAAGCTCCGCCGTGGGCTCGATCGGAGAAAGAACGAGCAGGTTGCCGGTGTCCTGCAGGCGAATCACCGACATCCTGGCGCCGATGCTCAGGCCGAAATACGTCTGCGCCTGTTCTGCCACCCATAGATCCGTAGCCACGAGGCGAAGCATGGAGGGGTGAGTAAAGATGCTGCAGAATAAGGATGAGCGGGCGCAGCGGATGGTGGGGAGCCAGCTTCAGAAGGGCTCCGCCTGGGTCTTTCAGCACACAAACCATTCACTCCGCAGCGCAAACTGAGCACTGCGCCACTCAACGTTACACTCAAGCGCTGAACAAAGACACACAACCCACAACCGGGTACTCACTGCTCAGCCACACCAATCAGAACTCCAATCCTCGTTCTACGCAGCAATCTTCGCGCTACGCAGCAGTCTTCGTCGCTTCTCAGCACTCCTCTCCCTTCTCGGCACCTCTCTTTCCCCTCAACACTCAATCCAGGCCTTCGATTCAGCAGGCTGCGGCTCACACCTCGCCGCCACCATTCACTGCCGGTCCGGCGGGCACCCACTGCATCGATGGCGTCCGCCGCAGCGAAGAGCCCTGCCTGATGGCCATGATGCGCTGGCACCAGGCTCAGAGGGCCACCACCCTGTGGCGGCCGCCTGCTTTGGCGGCGTACATGTTGCGGTCGGCTCGCCTGAGGAACAGGGCCGCATCCTCTCCGGCGCCGTGCAGGGCCACGCCGATGGAGAAGGAGGGGGTGATGCTGTGATCCCCCCAGGGGACCGGCCTGGAAATCGCCACTTGCAGCTTCTCTGCCACCGCGATCGCATGCTCCAACGCCCGAATCCCATCAAGGATCACCAGAAACTCATCGCCACCGATGCGGCCAGCATGGTCACGGTGGCGGATCACCTGCTGGATGCGCCGCGCCACGCTCTGCAGCACCACATCGCCGCAGGCATGGCCGTAGCTGTCGTTGATGTCCTTGAACCCATCACAGTCACAGAACAGCAGGGCCAGCGGCTGGGCCCTGAGGGTCTTGTCATCCAGCAGGCGTTGCTCCAGCAGGCTGAGGATGGCGTCGCGGCTGTCAAGGCCGGTGAGGGGATCGTGGTTGGCCCGTTGCAGCAGTCGTTGTTCTTCGATCACCTTCTGATCCACAGGCTGCAGGGTGATCACATAGCCCTCGTGCAGATTCAGCGCAGCCGGCGATCCCTCGGGAGCGGCGCTGGAATCACCGCTGCGCCGCCCCTCCTCCTGCAGGCGCCTCACACTCAGATCCACCCAGCTCCAGCCTCCCTTGGGATCCGCCAGCCGCAGGCGTCCCTGGTGAATCGGGCCATGGGGCGTTAGCCAGGCATCGAGCTGCAGGGGCTCTGGCCGACCCTCGGCTGACACAAACAGCTCGCAGAAGGTCTTTCCCTTCCATTGGTCTTCTCGCCAGCCCGTCATCGGCTCCAGGGAAGGAGACACCCACACCACCTCCTCCTGCTGATTGAGCAGCATCACCACCTCCACGATGTTGTCGGTGAGCAAGCGATAGAGGGCTGCAGAATTCGCCAGGGTGCGTGCGGCCCTGAGGCGATCCGTCACGTCGCGCCAGCTCACCACAAGAAAGCCGCGTGTGGGCAGGATCTGTATGTCGTAGCAGCGGTGGGCCTGGATGAGGGTGTCATCCTTGTAGACGAAATCGTTGATGAACGTAGGGGTGCTGCGGGAGGCGGCATCGATGTGGATCTCCAGCAGGCCGTTCTGCTCCATCTGCGGAAAGATGGTCAGTAGGGTCTTGCCCACGATGGCCTCCCGTTCCTGCTGCATCGTGGCGCAGGCCGATTGATTCGCCTCCAGGATCAGAAAGTCGGTGATCGAATCCTCGTCCCCCTGGATCACCTGCAGCAGCATGAAGTAGTCGTCGGCCAGATCGAAGGCGGAACGCAGCAGTTCCAGTTGTTCAAACGTGCTGGGCACGGATGTGCTGTTTCTCTGCCGGTTGGGCTGCAGGCTCACCTGGCTCTGCCAACGGCCGGTGTCATCTCCGCTCTTTGGGCTAGCGAGGCGATCACGGAGCAGGGTTTCAAAGGCGTCCAGCTCCAGAGGGCGGCCACAGAGGTAGCCCTGGTAAAGGTTGCAGCCGAGGTTCTCGAGGATCTGGCGTTGCTCCTCTGTCTCGACCCCCTCAGCGATGCACTCCATCCCCAGGCCTTGCGCCAGGGTGATGGCGGCCTGCACAATCGTGCGATCACCGGCTGAGGCGGTGAGGCTCCTCACGAAGGTGCGGTCGATCTTGAGGCGGTGTGCCGGCAGGTCGCGCAGCAGCTCCAGCGAGGCATAGCCCGTGCCGAAGTCATCGATGGTGATGCGAAAGCCCTGATCGGCCAACACCCGCAGGTGTTCGCGGCAGGCAAGCGGATCCTGCAGCAGGGCCGACTCGGTGATCTCCAGCTCCAGCTGCGCCGGGCTGAGGTTGTGCTCCATCAGCCCATCCATCAGCGAGCTGATGTACTGCCGGCCAGGCAACTCCAGCTCCCGGGGCGAAACATTGAGCGCCAGCCGGGGCACCGGCAGGCCCGCTGCACGCCAGCGCACCAGGTGCTGCAGGGTCTGCTGAAACACCCAGCTGCCCAGCTGCAGGATGAGGCCACTCTGTTCAGCCAGAGGGATGAAATGGCTGGGCGCCACAGGAATCCCCTGGCTGTTGGTCCAACGCAGCAGAATTTCTGCGCCGACCAGGGCGCGGGAGCAGTGCACCTGCGGTTGCACCACCAGCCGGAACTGCTGCCGGTCAATGGCCTGGCCCAGCTCACCGCTCAGGTGGATGCGCTCCTGGATCTGGCGGCTGATCGTGCTGGAGTAGGCGCACACCTGGCTGCGACCCAGGCTCTTGGCCTTCGACAGCGCCGTGTTGGCGCATTGGATGAGCGTCTGCCCGGTCTGGGCGTGCTCGGGATAGGAAGCGAGGCCGATGCAGAGGCTGGGCAGCAAGGGCAGATCAGCCAGCAGCTGGTTCTGCCGGCCCCAGCGCTGCTGAAGGTGACGGCAGGCCATCAGGCCATCAGGCCATCGCCGAGAGAATGGATCGAATCCTCCAGCACGAGGAGGAAGTCGTCGCTGCTGAGGCGCGCCAGCCAGGCCTCCGATCCCATCAGCTCCTCAAGTCGCCGGGCCACTTCCTGCAGCACCTGATCGCCCACCTCGGAGCCGAACTGGTCGTTGATGTCCTGAAAGCCGTCGATGTCCAGGCTGAGCACGGCCATGGAGTTGTTGTAGCCGCGGCCCTGCAGGCGCCGGTTGAGCTCCTCAAGTGCGGCCAGCTTGTTGGGAAGGCCGGTGACCGGATCGTGGGTACGCTCCCCGATCTGGCGCTGCAGCAGGCTCTGCTCCCGGCTCAGGTCACGCAGGGTGCCCAGAGCGCGCAGGGGCTCCCCGCTGGTGTCGTAAGTGATCTGTGCATCCACCTGCATCAGCCTTTCGCTGCCATCGGCAAAGGCCAGGCGGTGGCGGCTGCACAACGCTTCGCCCAGATTGACCGCCCGCTGCAACTCCTTGTGCCAGCGGTTGCGGTCGGAGGGATGCACCAGGGCGCCATAGGCCAGGATCGTGGTGGCCGTTTCGTGGTCCGCCCACCGGCACAAGCGCCGCATCTGTGGCGACCCGCGCAGGGTGCCATCGGCAAAACGCAGCTCCCAGGAGCCGATGCCGCTGAACGCCTCCCCGTCACTCAGCAGTTTGCAGGCGCTGGCCACGCTGGTGTCGCGCAGATGCGCCTCAGTGAGGTCGCGCACGGAGCTCAGCACCAGCTGCTCCCCCTGGAGCGTCAACACCCGGTGGCTCACCTCCACATCCAGGATTGTGTGGTTCTTGCAGCGGTGACGGGTCTGAAAACTCCCCCCACCAGCGGCCACCAGTTCCTGGAGCCGGGCCGCCACCCAGGCGACATCGTGGTCAGGGTCCGCCTGGATGGCGGCCGGGGTGAGAGTGAGCAGTTCGGCTCTGCTGTAGCCCAGCCGGGTGTGTGCGGAGTCATTGCAGGCCACGAAGCGGCCGCTGCTCAACGCGAGCACAAGCAGATCAGTGCCTGTGAGGTCGGCGATCAGGCAGAAGTCGGCAATCCGGCTGCGGGCTGCTTCCGAGAGCCCACTCACCATGCCACTATCCCTCATCCTGAGTGATGCCCATTAAGGCATGTCCAATCACACCAAAGCTCCCGGCTGACCACCGAATGACGTGCGTCATTGGGACCCCGCCCGGGCCGCTCTCTCGGCAGCTTCAGGCCCCCATCAGGGCCTGCGGCCTCCACCAACGCGCCGCCTGGAGCTGGGGCGCTGGAGTGCCGGACAGGCACAACGGCACCCGGCGTGTCCCACAACACGCATCCATCAACCAAACTTGATTTAACGTCGATCTGCTTGCGATCGCCTTGCGATGAAGATCGGCATCAACGGCTTTGGCCGGATCGGCCGCCTTGTGTTCCGCGCCCTCTGGGAACGCCCGGCTCACCGCAGTGCGGACGCCGGGGGCTACACGTTGGTCCATGTCAACGACCCTGCCGGTGACGCTGCGTCTGCCGCCCATCTGCTCGAATTCGATTCCGTGCACGGCCACTGGCCTCAGGCGGTGCAGGCCGAAGCCGACGGCTTCCGCATTGGCAATCATGCCGTGAGCTACAGCCGTCACAAGGATCCCACCGCCGTGCCCTGGGCCGACGCCGGCGTGGACTTGGTGCTCGAATGCAGCGGCAAGATCAAGACCCCCGACACCCTTGAGCCCTACTTCACTGTGCCGGGCCTCAGGCGGGTGATCGTGGCCTGCCCGGTGAAAGGCATGGTCGCCGGCGCAGAAGCTCTCAACGTGGTGTTCGGCATCAACCATCACCTCTATGAGCCCAGCCGCCACCGTCTGCTCACCGCCGCTTCCTGCACCACCAACTGCCTGGCGCCGGTGGTGAAGGTGGTGCACGAAAGCTTCGGCATTCGCCACGGCTCGATCACCACCCTGCACAACATCACCAACACCCAGGTGGTGATCGATGCCTTCAAATCCGACCTGCGCCGCGCCCGCTCCGCCGGCAACTCGCTGATCCCCACCACCACCGGATCGGCCAAGGCAATTGGTCTGATCTTTCCCGAACTGCAGGGCAAGCTCAACGGCCACGCCGTGCGGGTGCCGCTCACGAATGCCTCGATCACCGATGCGGTGTTCGAACTGGAGCGCGCGGTGAGTGTGGAGGAGGTGAATGGGGCCTTTGCCGCCGCCGCCGCCGGCCCACTGCAGGGAATCCTGGGCTACGAAGAGCGGCCGCTGGTGTCGGTGGATTACATCAACGACAGCCGCAGCTCGATCATCGATGCTCTCTCCACGATGGTGGTGAACGGCACCCAGCTCAAGGTGTTCGCCTGGTACGACAACGAGTGGGGCTACAGCTGCCGCATGGCCGATCTGGCCTGCCACGTGGCGGCGCTCGAAGCCGGTGTCGGGCCAGCGGTCCGCGAGCTTTCCGGATCATGAAGCAGCTCACTGCCCTGCAGCAATACGGCATCGTGACGGCCAACTACTGGGCCTTCACCCTCACCGACGGGGCGCTGCGCATGCTGGTGGTGTTCCACTTTCACCAGCTGGGTTACACCACCCTGGAAATCGCCTTTCTGTTTCTGTTCTACGAATTTTTCGGCATCGTCACCAACCTCTACGGCGGCTGGCTCGGGGCCCGTTTCGGGCTGCGGCTCACCCTCTGGGCCGGCACATTGCTGCAGGTGGGCGCCCTGCTGATGCTGATTCCGGTGGCTGACGACTGGCCCCGCTGGTGGAGCGTGGCCTACGTGATGGTGGCCCAGGCCATCAGCGGCATCGCCAAAGACCTCAACAAGATGAGCGCCAAAAGCGCCATCAAGACCGTGGTAGCGGAAACCCCTGACGACCACAGCCGGGGCGAGAGCCAGCTGTTCCAATGGGTGGCGATCCTCACCGGCTCCAAGAACGCCCTCAAGGGGGTGGGCTTCTTCCTCGGTGGGGTGCTGCTCGCCACGATCGGCTTCAGCGCCGCCGTGGGAGCGATGGCGGCCGGCCTGTTCCTGGCCTTTCTGCTCACCTTGGTGCTGCCCGGTGAGATCGGCCGCATGAAGGAGAAACCGGCGATCACCGCACTGTTCTCGAAATCAAAGGGCATCAATGTGCTCTCAACCGCCCGTTTCTTCCTGTTCGGTGCCCGTGATGTGTGGTTCGTGGTGGCCCTGCCGGTGTTTCTGCAATCGGTGCTGGGCTGGAAATACTGGGAGGCCGGTGGCTTCATGGGCCTGTGGGTGATCGGCTACGGGATCATTCAGGCCTCGGTGCCGGCCCTGCGGCGCAGCTGGGGCAGAAGCGGCCCACCAGGGGTGTCTGCGGTGCAGTTCTGGAGCGCCGTGCTCACCGCCATTCCCGCCCTGATCGCCATCAGCCTGTGGCGCGAGGTTGGCAATCCCAGCGTGGCCCTGGTGGTGGGGCTGGTCGCCTTCGGCGCCGTGTTCGCGATGAATTCCTCGATTCACAGCTACATGGTGCTGGCCTACACCGATGCCGAATCGGTGAGCCTCAACGTGGGCTTCTATTACATGGCCAATGCGGCCGGCCGGCTGGTGGGCACGTTGCTCTCGGGCGCCCTATTCCTGGTGGGCGGCCTGCAGGCCTGCCTTTGGGCCTCGTGCCTGCTGGTGGCACTCGCCTTTCTCTCCGGGATCAGGCTGCCGCCGCCGCTGCGGCAGCAGCTAGAAGCCGCCTGAGGCTCCAGCTGCTCAGCCGGTTCTGCCAGTACGAGTGTTCAATTGACCGCTTGCGCGACACGATGGTGCCGGTCAGGGTGAAGTCGGTGCCGAGGCGCCGGTGGCGAACGGGCCACAGAACACGAGGAAGGAAGAAGTGATCGTGATGAACGGCTTGTCCGGCTCATCCTCCAGCACTTATTGACAACCAACGCGCCGAGACTATCGACTCTTTCAGTGCATCAGTCCGGGCCAGCCGCCCGGGTAGCGCAGGGTTCGCCAGTCGCCGCGGGGTGTGCTCACCTCGATGCCGATCTCGATCGGTTGCTCCACTGCACAGGCCTGCTCTTCCCACCAGCTCAGGGCCGCTTCCCAGGCGGCATCCATCGACTCGAAGTGGTCGTCGAGCACAGGGTGAGGAGCGCACTGGCGGTCGACCAGGCGATACAGCCGCTGCGAACCGGCGGCGGGGGCAGAGCGACGAAAGGGGGAGAACGCCATGAACGTCGTAACGCAGAGGAACAGTGTCGGTCCTGTGCCAGCTGCTGACTGTCACGTCGACTACGTGATGTCGTGTTCGTTACCTGACGGCGGCCCCACCAGGCCTCAACCGAGCAACGCGATGCAGTCGATCTCCACCCGCGCGCCCCGCGGCAGGGCCGCCACTTGCACGCAGGCGCGGGCGGGGGGCACAGGCCCCTGGAAGGTTTCGGCGTAGATCGCGTTCACCCGGGCAAAATCGGCCAGGTCGGCCAGAAACACCGTGGTGCGCACCACCTGGTCCGGGCCGCTGCCTGCCGCCCGCAGCACCGCCACGAGGTTGCTGAGCACCTGGCGGGTCTCGGCCTCCACATCGCCGTCGCCCACCATCGCGCCGCTGACGGGATCCAAGGCGATCTGGCCGGAGCAGAACAGCCAGCCGCCCGCCAGCACGGCCTGGTTGTAGGGGCCCACCGGCTCAGGAGCGGCGGGAGTCTGGATCGCCTCGATGGACTGGCCGGCGCCCATGGCGTTGGAAGATGGGGAAAACGAGCTTAAGGGTGTCCTATCGCCAGCTCCACCGGGGTTTCCGCAGCGGCCGCTGCCCGTGCTGTCGCTGCAGCTGCTGCCAACGCTGCCACCGGGAACCGACCTGCAGCCGCTGAGTCCATGCCGGCCGATCCGGTGCGCCTCGATGGTGTCTGGCACCGCTACGGGCGCGGCGGCGCCCCTGGCGAGGCAAACGACTGGGCGCTGGAAGCGATCGACCTGCACCTGGGCCCGGGGGAACTGGTGGGTCTGCTTGGTCCCTCCGGCTGCGGCAAGACCACACTGCTGCGCCTGATCGCCGGCTTCGAACGGCCGTCGCGGGGGCAGGTGACAGTGCAGGGCCGGCAGGTGGCCGGTCCGGCCGTCTGGGTGCCGCCGGAGCGGCGCGGGGTGGGCATGGTCTTTCAGGACTACGCCCTGTTTCCCCACCTCGATGCCTGGCAGAACACCTGTTTCGGCCTGCGGCCCCGCCAGGACCGCAGCCGGGCCGCCTGGTTGCTGGAGTTGCTGGGGCTGGCGGGTCTGGAGCAGCGCTACCCGCACGAACTCTCCGGCGGCCAGCGGCAACGGCTGGCACTGGCCCGGGCGCTGGCGCCCGCACCGGAGCTGGTGCTGCTCGATGAACCCTTCTCCAACCTGGATGTGGACGTGCGGCTGCGGCTGCGTAGCGAACTGCCTGGCGTGCTCAGCCGCTGCGGCGCCAGCGGCCTGATCGTCACCCACGACCCGGAGGAGGCGCTGGCGATCTGCGACCGCGTGGCGGTACTCAAGGACGGGCGCCTGCACCAGTGCGCGGCGCCGCAGGAGCTGGTGGAGCATCCCGCCACCGCCTTCGTGGGCCACTTCGTGCTGCAACGCAACCTGCTGCCGGCCCAGTGGCGCAACGGCCAGGTGGTCACGCCACTGGGGGCCTTCGCGCCCCTCTCCGGCGCGGCGGCCTCCCCCTGCCCGGACGGGGCACCGGCTGAGGTGCTGCTGCAACCCGATGCCCTGGAGCTGACTCCCGATCCGGCTGGCACTGCCTGGGTGATGGGTCGGGAGTTTCTGGGGCGGGAATGGCTGCTGCAGGTGGAGCTGGAACAGCCCCAGGCGGCCCCGTTCCGCCTGCGGCTGCGCCTGCCGCTGGAGCGCACCTTCCAGCTCTCCGAACGTTGCCGCCTGGGCCTGCGGCCCCAGCAGCCGGCCCTGCTCTTTCCCCAGCGGCTGCCCCTGCTCCCCTGCCTCTGAGCCCCCTGACGCCTCAGCCCTGCCAGCCGTCCTTGTGCCGACGCAGCGCGGCGAGCGTGGCGGCGTTGCCGGCACGCAGGAACAAATTGGTGGCACGCTCCAGAGCAATCGTGCTGGGGATGGTGGCCTGTCCCTGGCTGCGGGCCAGCTCCACGGCCGCCAACCGTGCCGTGATCGCGCCCGCGGCAGCCTCTGGCTCTGCCGCCACCAGCGCAGCAGCCCAGCGAAGGTTGGCGCGGGTGTACTCGTGGGCGCACCACACGCGCGTGCTGTCCGGCAGCTGCGCAAGCTGCTGCAGCGAGTGGTGCATCTGCTCCGCCGAGCCCTCGAACAGCCGCCCGCAGCCGGCGGCGAACAGGGTGTCGCCGCAGAACAGCTCCCCGTGCCCGCCCGGCACCTCGGGCAGCACATAGGCCAGATGGGCGCGGGTGTGCCCCGGCACCTCCAGCACCTCCACGGCCCGGCCCAGCAGGGTCAGGCAGTCACCGCCACGCACCGAGAGGGTCTGGAGCGGAATGCGGTCGCGGTCGGCGGCGGCGGCGATCACCGCAGCGGCTGGCCAGCGCTCCAGCAGGCCGGCGGTGCCACCGATGTGATCGGAGTGGTGGTGGGTCTGCAGCACGGCCACCAGCTCAAGCCGGTGGGCCTCCAGCCAGGCGCGCACCGGCGCCGCCACGGCGGGATCCACCACCACCGCCCGGCCGGATGGCTCCTCCGCCTTGGGGGAATCGTGCAGCACGAACACGTAGTTGTCGTTCAGCACCGGGATCAGCGAAACGGCCAGCGCCGGTGGCCGCCCGCCCGTTGCTGCCACGGCCGGCGGCTCGCTGCGGGAGGTCTGCATCGGTAAAGTCCAGGTTGCGGAGCACGCCCATGATCACCGTTGCTCTGGCCAAAGGGGCCCTGCTGAAGGATTCGGTGCGCTGCCTCGCCGCGGCCGGTCTTGATTTCTCCGCCCTGCTCGACAGCGACAACCGCCAGTTGATGGTGCCCAGCCCATGCGGTACCGCCCGCGCCCTGCTGGTGCGCAACGCCGATGTGCCTGTCTACGTGGCCTACGGCCAGGCCCAGCTCGGCATCGTCGGCGAGGACGTGCTGCGGGAGCACCAGCTGCCGGTGGCCCCCCTGGTCGACCTTGGTTTCGGTAGCTGCCGCATGGCCGTGGCGGTGAAGGCGAGCAGCGGCTACCGCCGGGCCGCCGATCTGCCGGCCCACTGCCGCGTGGCCAGCAAGTTCGTGCGCTGCGCCGAAACCTTCTTCAACCAGCTCGACCTACCGGTGGAGCTCATTCACCTCACCGGGTCGGTGGAGCTGGGCCCGATCACCGGCATGTCTGAGGCGATCGTGGATCTGGTGGCCACCGGCCGCACCCTGCGCGACAACGGGCTGGTGGCCATTGAGGACCTGTTCCACAGCACTGCCCGGCTGATCGGCCATCCCCTGGCCCTGCGACTGGATCAGGGCCAGCTGCAGACGATCATCGACCGGGTGGCGGCGGCCCGTCTGGAGGCGCGCTGATGGCCGCCCGCGACCGTCAGCGGCTGCTCAACCTGATTCCCTACCTGGGCCGCGACCGCCGCCGGCTGCTGCTCACGCTGCTGCTGCTGATTCCCGTCGCCTTCTCGGCGGCCGTGCAGCCGCTGCTGGTGGGCCAGGCGATTTCGGTGCTTCGCAACGAGCCCAGGGCCGCCTGGCTGGTGGGCCAGAGCGTGTCGGAGGCGATGCGCACCCTGGTGCTGTGCCTGCTGGCAGCGGTGCTGGTGCGCCTGGCGCTGCAGGGAGTTCAGAGCTACAGCGTGCAGGCCGTGGGGCAGCGCCTCACCGCCCGCATCCGCGACGACCTGTTCCGCCATGCGATGGCCCTATCGCTGCGCTTCCACGACCGCACCCCGGTGGGCAAGCTGCTCACCCGCCTCACCAGCGATGTCGATGCCCTGGCCGAAGTGTTCGGCAGCGGCGCCATCGGTGTGCTCGCCGACCTGGTGACCCTGGTGGTGATCGCCGTCACCATGCTCTCGATCGAGTTCCGCCTGGGCGCCCTGCTGCTGGTGATCCAGATCCCGGTGGTGGTGGTGATCCTCTGGCTGCAGGGGCGGTACCGCAAGGCCAACTACCGCGTGCGCGAAGAGCTCAGCCAGCTCAACGCCGACCTGCAGGAGAACCTGCAGGGGCTGGATGTGGTGCAGATGTTCCGGCGTGAGGCTGTGAACAGCGCCCGATTCGGCGTCACCACCAACGCTTACCGCAAGGCGGTCGACGGCACGATCTTCTACGAAAGTGCGATCTCCGCCTTCATCGAATGGGTGGCCCTCACGGCCGTGGCGATCGTGCTGGCCCTGGGTGGCTGGATGGTCACCGACGGCACCATCGGCCTGGGCACCCTGACCACCTTCATCCTGTTCTCCCAGCGCCTGTTCGATCCGCTGCGTCAGCTGGCGGAGCGCTTCACCCAGATCCAGGGCGGCCTCACGGCCGTGCAGCGCATCGGTGAGCTGCTGGAGGAACCGATTGAGATCAGCGATCTGGCCAACGAACAACGCACCGCCGCCGCCCGCGTCTCCGGCCGCGAACGGGCCAGCGAGGGCGAAGTGATCTTCGAGAACGTCTCGTTCGCCTACCGGCCCGACGATCCGATCCTCACCGACCTCAGCTTCCGCATCGCCCCAGGCGAGCATGTGGCCCTGGTGGGCCCCACCGGCTCCGGCAAGACCACCGTGATCCGCCTGCTCTGCCGGCTCTACGAACCTCAGCAGGGGCGGATCCTGCTCGATGGCATCGACATCCGCGAGCTGCCCAGCCTCACGCTGCGCCAACGGCTCGGCGTGGTGCTGCAGGACACTTTCCTGTTCAGCGGCAACGTGGCCGACAACCTGCGCCTCGATGCGGCGATCCCCGACGACGAGCTGCAGCGGATCTGCCGCGAGCTCGGTCTCGATGCCCTGCTGCGGCGCCTCCCCGATGGGCTGGCCACCGAACTGCGCGAGCGGGGCGGCAACCTGTCCTCGGGCGAGCGGCAGCTGCTGGCGGTGGCAAGGGTGGCGATCCGCGACCCATCCGTGCTGGTGATGGATGAGGCCACCGCTTTCATGGATCCCTCCACTGAAGCCACCCTGCAACGCGACCTCGACAAACTGCTGCATGCCCGCACCGCGATCGTGATCGCCCACCGCCTGGCCACCGTGGAGGCCGCCGACAGGATCCTGGTGCTGCGGCGCGGCCGCTTGATCGAGCAGGGCACACACCGCGAACTGCGCCAGGCCGGTGGGCTCTACGCCCAGCTGGCCGATCTTCAGGAGCGTGGCCTGGCCAGGCTCTGAACCCAACTCTCGATCACCTCGGCGAGCTGATGGGGCGACTGGCGCATCGGCAGATGGCCGCAGCCCTGCAGTTCGGCCAGCTCATGGCGATCGGAGTAACCCGCCAGATGACGTACGTAGCGGGGCTCCATCACCTGGTCACGGCTGCCCGCGATCCAGAGGCTCGGCACCTGGAGGCCGGCCACCAGCGCCGGCAGCTGGCGCACGGCGCCGCGGTTGGTGCTGCAGGCCAGCAGGCTGCGGGCCGCCCGCTGCTCGGCGATCAGGGGGCTGCGGATGGCGCCGGTGCCCGGCAGCTCCGCCAGCCAGCTGGGGCGCCACTGCAGGAACAGCCGACCACCATTGCGCAACTGGCTGAAGGCGCGCGGCTGGTACACCCCGCCCCCCGCCGCGATCTGAATCACCCCCAGGAGCCGATCGCCCAGCAGCGGCGCCGCATGCAGCGCCACGCTGCCGCCGAGCGAGTGGCCCACCAGCACCACGCGCCGCTCTTCCAGGCTGAGGCACTGGTCAGCCACCCAACGGCCGTAGCTGGCCAGGGTGGGGTGGAGGGAACGGGGACGGGGCGTGCCACCGAAGCCGGGCAGGTCAGGGGTCCAGAGCCGCTGGCGCCCGTCCAGTGCCAGGCGCAGCGGGTCCCAGAGGCGACCGGCCAGCAGCCAGCCGTGCAGGCACACCAGCAGTGGCCGCTCTTCCCCGGCAGCGGCGGGAGGGGGGGCAACGCCCTGGTCAGCCGGAACGGAACGGGGCAATCCAGGGGCGAAGCAGGCCTCCAGCCTGCAACGGAACCCCCCCGATCGGGCAGGATCGTCCCATTGCGTTGCCTCGGCCCTCAGGATTGGACTCCGACCCCCTTCTCTCCAGCTTCTACGGCGTCGGATTCCGCCTTTGCCCCACGCCCAATCCGCAGCTGCAGCTGGTGTTGAGCGAAGACCGGGACATCGATCTGGTGGAGCTCGAAAAACTCTGTGATGCGGTGGGCTGGAGCCGCCGGCCGCTGCGGCGGGTGCGCAAGGCGCTGCAGCACAGCCTGCTGCGCGTTGGGCTGTGGCGTCACGATCCACGCGTGCCGCGGCTGGTGGGCTTCGCCCGCTGCACCGGTGATGGCGTGCTGGAAGCCACGGTGTGGGATGTGGCGGTGCACCCGCTTTATCAGGGAGCGGGGATGGGGCGGCAGCTGATGGCCTACGTGCTCGATCGCCTGCGCACCATGGAGGTGGAGCGGGTGAGCCTGTTCGCCGACCCCGACGTGGTGGGCTTCTACCAGTCGCAGGGCTGGGAACTGGAGCCGCGTCAGCGGCGCTGCGCCTTCTGGTATTCCCCCTGAACCATCACCCGACCACTCGCTCTCAAAGCTGGTAATAGCGGCGGGCGAGCTCGCCGGCCTCGGTGCCGTGGCGCCAGGCACGCCTGAGCCGCGCGTTGTGCCAGGTGGTGCGCCACACCCCCAGCCGCCGCCAGCGCCTGCCTTCCACCCACACCACCGGTCCCAGGCAGCGGACCGGCGCCCACCGGCGCAGGCGCAGCACCAGATCGAGGTCCTCCATCAGGGGCAGAGGACGCAGCCCACCGGCCCGCTCCAGAAGGCGCCGCGGCAGCAGCAGCCCCTGGTCGCCGTAGGGCGTGCACGCCCAGCGGCTACGCAGCTCCACGGCCGCCTCCATCAGCCGCAGGGCCAGGCCCGGCTCCTGCACCCGCAGACGGAAGTACCAGGCGGCTTCGGCCTGCCCCAGCGCCGCCCGCACCGACTCCCACCAGCGCGGCGGCAGACGCAGATCGCCATGCAGCAGCAGCAGCCAGGGGGCTTCCGTGGCGGCCACCCCCGCCACCAGCTGGGCACCCCGGCCCCCGGCGGCCTGCCGCAGCGCCGCACCGGCCAGCCGCGCCAGCCGGCCGCTGCCATCGGAGCTGCCTCCATCCACCACCAGCAGTTCGCTGATCAGCCCCGGTGGCGCCAGCGACAGATCGGCCAGCAGCAGAGGCAGATGGGCCGCCTCATTGCGTACGGGGATCACCACGGCGATCCCCCCCGGCGGCGCGGCGGCCGTCAGCTGTGCCATGGCGCCAGGTCGCCGACGCGGTCGAGGTCGCTGCGCAGCGGCAGCAGAGTGGGTTCCAGACGGCATTGGCGGGCCAGATGCAGGGTCTGATCCAGTACCGCCGACGAGCCCCAGTCGATGCCACAGAACAGTGCCGGTTCAGGCCGGCGCAGACCGATCAGCCAGTAACCGCCATCGGTGGCGGGGCCCAGCACCAGGGGGCTGTGCTCCAGCGCCACGAAAGCAGCGGCCAGATCCGCACCCTCCAGCAGGGGCAGGTCTGTGCCGATCAGCACCACCCGGTGGGCCCCGGCGCGAAAGGCGCGGTGAAACTGGCGGGCAATGCGCACGCCCAGGTTGCCCTTCCCCTGCAGCACCACCGCCTCAAGGCCTGCGCCGCGCCCCCAACGCCCTGCCGCCCGCCTGCCCAGCCCCTCCACGGCCAGCAGCGTGGAGCAGCGGCCGGCAGCGGCCAGAGCCCCGGCCACCACGAGGGTGTGGGCGGTGAGTAGGCGCTGGATCCGGGCCGCCGAAACGGCGCCGATGCTGGCCCCAAGGCGCCGCTTGCAGCGGCCCGGGGCGGGCCAGCGCGCCATCACCACCAGAACACGCTGCCCCCTGGGTGAGGGAGCCGGCTCAGCCTCGCTCATCCAGGAGTCTTGAGCTCCGCCGGTCGCATGTTGAGCGTGAGGGTCTGGCTGCCACGGCGCACCCTGATGGTCATGTCGCTGCCGACCCGCACCTGATCCACCGCCACCTGCACCTCGGAAGGACTGCGCACGGCCTTGTCGTCCACCTGTTCGATCAGGTCGCAGGGCTTGAGCCCCCCCTGCTCGGCGGGGCTGCGGGGCAGCACCTCCACCACCACCACACCCTGGACTTCCGGCAGCTCGCACTCGGAGGAGGTGGCGTTGATCTCACGCGCCAGCTGGGGCGTGAGCGCCTGCAGGCGCACGCCGATGTAGGGGTGCGAGGCCCGTCCCTTCTCCAGGATCTGGGCGGCGATCTGACGGGCCAGGTTGACCGGGATCGCAAAGCTGAGGCCGGCACCGGGCGCCTGGCGGATGGCGGTGTTCACGCCGATCACCTGTCCCCGGTCGTTGATCAGCGGCCCACCGCTGTTGCCGGGGTTCACGGCCGCGTCGGTCTGGATGTAGGGCACCCGCTGGCCTTCGCCGATGGCATTGGTGCGCTGGATGGCGCTGATGATCCCTGCGGTGACGGTGTTGTCGAGCCCGAGCGGGTTGCCGATCGCGATCGCCCACTCCCCGGGCCGCACGCGGGCGGAATCCCCCAGCGGCGCCACAGGCAGCCCCTGGGCCACCACCTTCACCACGGCGATGTCGGTGAGCGGATCACTGCCGAGCACCTTGCCGGTGAAGCTGCGCCCGTCGGGCAGCGTGATCGACACCTCGTTGGCCCCCTCCACCACGTGGGCGTTGGTGATGATCACCCCGTCGGAGCGGGTGATGAAGCCCGAGCCCTGCCCCTGCTGCTGCTGAATCGCCGGGCCACGCCCGAAAAGGCCACCCAGCGGGTTGATCACCCGCTTGACCGTGTCGATGCGCACGACGGCCGGACCCACCTTTTCGACCGCATTGACGATGAAGCTGTTGCCGGTCTGCAGCGGCCCCGCCGGCGGCGCATCGCTCACCTTCGGCAGGGCGGGAGCACGGTCGCTCCGGGGCAGCTGCGGCAGCCGGGGCAAGCCGGGCAGGTCCGGCAGGCTCACCGCGCAGCCGCTCATGGCGATCCCCAGCAGTCCGGCAGTGAGGCCAGCCCGTGGAAACCGGCGCGGACGGGGGAGGCGGACAGGGGACATCGCGGGCGGGCAAGCCAGGTCAGGATGCGCCTCAACGGAGGCCGCCCGCCTGGAAGGTCTCTGCCTATATTCGGCCCCCGGGCGTTGGGGTGGTGGTGCAGCAGGGTGATCAGCTGTGGCACCGGGTTCAGGATTCGCTTCAGGCCAATCTGAGCAAGCCGACCTTCGAAACCTGGATCCGTCCAGCCCGCTGTGCCGGCTTCAGCAACGGGGTGCTGCAGCTGGAAGCGCCGAACAGCTTCGCCTGCGGCTGGCTGCGCAAGAACTACCTCACCACCATTGCCGCCGTCGCCTCCGAGCTCGCCGGGCACGGTGTCGCCGTAGAGGTGTCCACGGCCCAGACGGTCGCTGAACAGAGCCCTGATGGGCTGCCGGAGGCCATGGCCGGCGAAGGGGGGCCGGTGGCGGCCGGTGCCAGGGCGATGGCGGGCCCGTCCTCCGGCGCCCCGGTGCTGGCGGCGACCGCCAGCGGTGAAACACCCAGGCGGCCGGCGCCGGGGCTCAACCCCCGCTATGTGTTCAACCGCTTTGTGGTGGGGCCCAACAGCCGCATGGCCCATGCGGCGTCGCTGGCGGTGGCGGAGGCGCCGGGGCGGGAGTTCAACCCCCTGTTCCTGTGCGGTGGGGTCGGGCTGGGCAAGACCCACCTGATGCAGGCGATCGGCCACTACCGCGTCGAGATCGACCCGGATGCGCGCGTGTTCTACGTATCCACAGAGTCGTTCACCAACGACCTGATCCAGGCGATCCGCAAGGACGGCATGCAGAAATTCCGCGACCGCTACCGGGCCGCCGATCTGATCCTGGTGGACGACATCCAGTTCATCGAAGGCAAGGAGTACACCCAGGAGGAGTTCTTCCACACCTTCAACGCCCTGCATGAGGCCGGGCGCCAGATCGTGATCGCCAGCGATCGCCCCCCCAGCCAGATTCCCCGCCTGCAGGAGCGCCTGATCTCACGCTTCTCGATGGGCCTGATCGCCGACATCCAGACCCCGGACCTGGAGACCCGCATGGCGATCCTGCACAAGAAGGCGGAGCAGGAACGCATGACCCTGCCGCGCGACCTGATCCAGTACCTGGCGGGCCGCTTCACCTCCAACATCCGGGAGCTGGAGGGGGCGCTCACCCGGGCCGTGGCCTTCGCCTCGATCACCGGTCTGCCGATGACGGTGGAATCGGTGGCGCCGATGCTCGATCCGGTGGGCAACGAGGTGGTGGTGACGCCGCAGCAGGTGGTGGAGAAGGTGGCCGAGGTGTTCGGTGTCAGCATCGACGAGATGCGCAGCAGCAGCCGCAAACGGGCCGTGAGCCAGGCGCGTCAGGTGGGCATGTATCTGATGCGCCAGACCACCGATCTGAGCCTGCCCCGCATCGGCGATGTGTTCGGCGGCAAGGACCACAGCACCGTGATGTATGCCGTGGAGCAGGTGGAGAAGAAGCTGGCCAGCGATCCTTCCCTGGCCCGCCAGCTGCAGCAGGTGCGTGATCTCTTGCAGATCGACGGCCGCCGCCGACGCTAGAAGCTGGTGGTGATCTGCAGCCGCCAATCCGCAGCCACTGATCGGCCCTTGGCTCAGGTGAGCGGCAGGCTGCGATCGAGGCCTTCGACGCGGCCCTGGAACACACTGCTGGCGGTGATGTCTTCCGCCTCGATCGTGATCAGATCCCGCTTGGTGAGGCCGCGCCCCATGTGGTTGAACAGCCGGTTCGCCTGGCGCATGCGGGCCCGATCGATGGCATTGCGGATCGAGCGGGCATTGGCGAAGAACGGCAGCAACATACGGCGCTGGATATAATCAGAAAAAGCGATGCTGGCCTCATCGCTGAAGCGATAGCTTTCACCGGCAAGAATCAGCTTGGCGATGGCCAGCAACTCCGGAGCAGTGTAATCCGGGAAGTCGATATGGTTGGCCACACGGGAAGACAGGCCGGGATTCGATTGATAGAAGACATCCATCTTGTCTTTGTAGCCCGCAAAGATCACCACCAGATCATCACGGTTATTCTCCATCACCTGCAGCAGGATCTCGATCGCCTCAGCGCCATAATCGCGCTCATTCTCAGGGCGGTAGAGGTAGTAGGCCTCATCGATGAACAGCACGCCACCCATGGCCCGCTTGAGCATCTCCCGCGTCTTGGGGGCGGTATGGCCGATGTACTGGCCCACCAGATCATCACGGGTGGCCGTGACCAGATGGCCTTTGCGCACATACCCCAGCCGGTGCAGGATTTCGGAAATCCTCTCGGCCACAGTCGTTTTGCCCGTGCCTGGATGCCCCGTGAACGACATGTGCAAGCTGGGGGCCGCCGTGGCCAGCCCCACCTGCTTGCGGGCCCGCTCCACCACCAGCAGGGCGGCAATCTCACGGATCCGCATCTTCACCGGCTTGAGCCCGATCAGTTCACGGTCGAGCTGATCAAGCACATCACCCACGCCGGTGCCTTCGTAGGCGGCCCGCAGATCCACCGGGGTGTCATCCGCCATCACCGGATCGGAGCTGGGGCCGACGGTGGAGGGGGCCATCAGGGCACGAGACGATCGATGGCCTCGGCGAACGCGGTTTCTGGTTCACCGATCGGGCCGTCCTCTGTTTCGCTGCGCAGGGTGAGATTCACGTAGGTGCGCCCGAAGCTGATATCCGGAAAGCGGCCGCTCCGCTCGGACAGATCGTTGAGCTGCTCGAGGAAGACGCGGGTGGTTTCGTAGTCGCCGAATTCCAGCCGCCGCTCCAGACGTTCGGGTCGCTGCCGATGGGTCCAGGGTTGCTCCATCTGGGAAACCTACTGCAGGGAAATCATCCAGCCGCGGCGGCCAATCGGTCAGGCAGGCAGTCGATGCGCGCCACCCGCAACCGCTCGATCCAGGCCATCGCATAGGCCCGGTTGGCCTGTTGTTCGCTCGGGTCACTGCTGGAGAGCGGATGGGGAAAGGTGCCGTCGATCGCCGCATTGGTGACGCAGAACATCGCCTTCTGAAAACTGGCGCAGATCTTCACGCGTAGATCACCCTCCCCCCGGCCCCGGCTGCGGTACACCTGCAGCAACGCCGCCGGCAGATGGCGGCTCATGTCCTGCATCAGCAGGCTGGGCGGAATGCCCGCACCCATGGTTGGCAGTGGATCGGCATAGAGCGCGCCGTACTGGAAACAGGCCTGATCGATCGGGATCTGGCGCGCCTGCGCGTTGAACGACACCGTGCCGAGGAACGGACTGCCCCGCAGGAACACCGCCTCCACGTAGGGCACCGCCACATCACTCAGGAAGGTGAGGCCGGCAGCTGGTGGCAGGATCTCGAACGGCACACCATCGAGCTCCACCGCGTAGCAGATGGGCTGGCCGGCAGCCGCCACCAGCCCCTCGCGGATGAAGGCCACCACAGCGGCGATCGTGGCGACCTCACCGCGGCGGTGGGAGGCGGCGAGATCCAGGAACAGATCGCTCATCACCCGCCAGAACTGGCCCAGCGCGCTGGCGGTGGCCGCCGAGCGGATCAGCTCAGGCAGGAACTCCGGGAACAGAGGATCCAGCAGGGCCAGCAGCGGATCACGGCGGCGCTTGTGGCCGATCACCACGGCACAATGCTGCCGGAAGGCAGGCGAATCGAGGTAGGCATCAAGGCCGCCGGTGCCATGCCAGAGCATCAGGCGCTGGCAATACTCGGCGTATTCGAAGTTGATGCGGTCGTGGATCAGGTGGCGCCAGAGCCGCTGCGGGGTGACCTCACCGTTGAGGAAGCGCAGCACCGGGAAGGGATTGAGAAACTCGCGCTGGGCCTGATGGATGAGGTTGCGGCTGTAGGCATCGAGCACCTCCCCATAGCTCTCCAGCACCGCCACCACCTCCAGCAGGTGCTCGGCGGAGTGATCGAGCAGCGGCACCCCTGCGAGCAGGCGCTCCAGCATCGCTGCCGCTTCAGGCTGACGGGTCATCGCCCCCTCCCCCCGGCGACCAGGCCATCAGGCACCACCGGGGCAGGCAGGGCCGCAAGGCTGTGCGGCGCCCGGCTCATCGCCGTCGTGGTGGCCGTGGCAAGGGTGCCCAGTCCCTGCGGCGCCACCCCAAGCAGCAGCACCGCCAACGTGAGCGCAAGTGCAGGGATCTGTCGGGCCAGGGGCACCGCCGGCAAGGGCGTGTCGACGTCGTCGGCCGGAGGGGAAAGGCGACCGAAGAACACCCGGTTCACCAGCAGCAGGAAGTAGACCGCCGTGAGGCCCGAGCCCACCATGCACAGGACGGTGGCCAGCGGGAAGGGCACCAGGCTGCCGCGGAACACCAGAAATTCGGAGATGAAGCCCGCCATGCCGGGGATGCCCGCACTGGCCATCACCCCGGCGATCATCAGCGAACCGGTGATCGGCAGACCCCGCTCCGGGTTGAGCAGGCCACGCAGCACGTTCAGGTCGCGGGTGCCGGTGGTGGCGTACACCACCCCCACCAGCAGGAACAGCAGCGCGGAGATCAGGCCGTGGCTCACCATCTGAAAGAGCGCGCCCAGCAGACTCACCGGAGTGGCAGCGGCAGCTGCCAGCAGCACGTAGCCCATGTGGCCCACGGAGCTGTAGGCCACCATCCGTTTCATGTCCTGCTGCTGAATCGCAGCCAGCGAGCCGAACAGAACCGACACCGCCGCCCAGCCCGCCAACCATGGAGACATCAACTGCCAGGCATCGGGGAAGAGGCCAAGGCAGAAGCGCAACAGTCCATAGGTGCCGAGCTTCAGCAGCACCCCGGCCAGCAGCAGGGACACGGGCGTGGAGGCCTCGGTGTGGGCATCAGGCAGCCAGGTGTGGAACGGAAACAGCGGGATCTTGATGCCGAACCCCACGAGCAGGGCCCCCATCAGCAGCAGCTGAAGGCCCATACCCAGCTGTTGGCCCAGCAGCGGCTGCAGGCTGAAATCGGCCGTGCCGGTGGCCAGCGCCAGTCCGAAGAAGGCGCCAAGGATCAGCACACCGGACACGGCGGTGAACAGCAGGAACTTCGTGGCCGCATAGGCGCGGTTGCTGCCACCCCAGATGGCGATCAGCAACCAGAGCGGAATCAGCTCCAGCTCATAGAAGAGGAAGAACAACAGCAGATTCTGGGCGAGGAAGGCGCCGTTCACCGCCCCGCTGATCAGCAGCAGCAGGGCGTAGTAGAGGCGGGGTCGCGGCGTGGAGGCGGACGTGACCAGCGCCGCTGCCAGCGAGAGCGCCCCATTGATCAGCACCAGAGGCAGCGAAAGGCCGTCGATGCCGAGCCGGTAGTCGAGGCCAAGGCTGCCCACCCAGGGCGCCATCTCCTCGAGCTGCAGGCCGGGAATGGCGGGGTCGAACTGCCACAGCACCCGCAGCGACCAGGCCACCTGCAACACCAGCAGCGCCAGGCAGGTGCGACGCAGACGCTCGCCGCTCACCTCACCGGGCCAGAGCAGCAGGGCGATGGCGCCGAGCAGCGGGATCAGCAGCAGACCGCTCAACATGGCGGCACCTGTTCGGAAGGAAGGGTCATCGCACCACCCAGGAGAGCGAGGTGAGCAACAGCACGATCGCCACGGTCCCGGTGAGCACGTAGGTCTGGGTGTGACCGTTGACGCTCAGCTTGAGGCCTTCGGCACTGGCCAACGACAGGCTGCCCACCCGGTTCACCAGAGCGTTGACCACATCGCGGTCGAAGCGGGCGGCGGCACGCGAGAGCCCCGCCACCAGCGCCACGATCGTGACCCGGTAGATCCGATCGGTGTAGAAGTCGTAGGCGAGCAGATCCTGCAGCAGGCGCAGCGGCCGCAGGATCGTGACCGACCAGCCCTTGCGCAGCGGCAGCAGGCAGCCGGCCACCAGGGCGCCGGCACTGGTAAGCAGCAGCGAGAGCGCCACCGGCAGCGAGAATGAGGCCAGGCCGGGCACCGGGTCGATCACCACCATGATCAGCGGTGTGACCAGCACAAGCACGGTGAGGCTCACCATCGGCAGGGCCATCTGCCAGTTCACCTCAGGGGTGCGGCGAGTCTTGGGCTGGGCCGCGCCGAGGAACACCAGCCGGAACACCCGCGTGAGGTTGAGCACGGTGAGCGCGTTGGCGAGCAGCACGATCGCCGCCAGCCAGGGAGCGCTGCGCAGCATCGCCTGCACATCCAGACCCAGCGCCCAGAAGCAGCCAAGGGGAACCAGGCCGGTGGTACCTGCCGCCCCCACCAGGAACGCGCAGGTGGTGGCGGGCATGCGCCGACCCAGACCGCCCAGTTCGCTGAGGTCCTGGCAGTTGGTGGTGGCGATCACACAACCGATGCTCATGAACAGCAGTGCCTTGCCGACGGCATGGGCGAACAGCAACAGCAGGGCAATACCTGGCTGCTGCATGGCGATGGCAATGAACACCAACCCCATCGAGGCGCTGGTGGAATAGGAGAGCGTGCGCTTGATATCCACCTGAGCGATGGCCACGAGCGAACCGCCGATGGCGGTGACGGAGCCGAGCGCCACCAACGCCGCCAGGCTCAGGGGTGAAAGCTGCAGGATCGGCATCAGGCGCAGCAGCACGAGCGCGCCGCAGGTGACCACCACCGAGTTGCGCAGGATCGAAGCTGGATTCGGCCCCTCCATCGCCTCATCGAGCCACAGGTGCATCGGAAAGAGGGCGCACTTGCCCAGTGGCCCGGAGATCAGCGCCAGGCCGAGCAGATTGCCCGCCAGCGGGCTGATCTGTGCCCCTGCCGCCCAGCTGTAAAGGTCGTCGAAGCGCATCACCCCCGCCCACGCCGACAACGCCACCACCCCCATCAGCAGCAGCACGTCGCCCACCCGTTTGGTGAGGAAGGCATCGCGTGCGGCCGTCACCACCAGCGGCTGGGCATACCAGAAGCCCACCAACAGGTACGTGGAGAGGGTGAGCATCTCCAGCAGGAAGTAGGTGAGAAACAGCGAACTGCTGAGCACCACCCCCGCCATCGCCCCCTCGAAAAATCCCACCAGGGCGTAGAAGCGCGCCAGCGACCACTCCTTGTCGAGGTAACCGAGCGCGAAGAACTGGGCCAGCAGGCTCAGCCCTGTCACCAGCTCCAGGCTGGCCAGGCTGGTGAGCGAGAGATCGAAGCTGAGCGAGAGGGTGAGGTCGGCGGCCTGAAACCAGGGCACCGTGATCGCGAAGGGGCCTTCACGCAGCACGACGGCCAGCACGGCGCTGCCATGCAGGAAGGCCACCAGCGAGACGAGAATGTTCAGGTACGCGGCCGGCCTGGGGCCATCGCGGCGAATCCAGCCGCAGGCCCACGGCAGCGACAGCACGACGCCGACGAAGCCATACAGAGGAATCAGCCAGGCCAGCTGAATGATCAGGGGCGGAGCGGCGACCGTGAGCAAGGTGGCGCGACGGGTGGGTTGGGACGTGGACCATTCAGCAGTCTTGTTGTGCCAAGCCCGCCTGGGGGCCGAACACTCAGAAAGTGGCGCGTTGATTCACGAAAGCGCGCTGGTCGCCCAGCAACTGGTGGAGCCAGTCGTGCAGTTGCTCACCATGCAGGCGTTCTTCCGTCCAGAGGCGGTGGAAGAAATGGCCGTTGGCGGTATCGCCGATCAAGGCGCAGAAACGGCTGGCTTCCCCGTAGTGATCAACCAGGCGCTGCTCGAGCTCGGCATTGCGCCGCAGCAGACCGACCAGGTCGCCGGCAACGCTCACGGGCGTGAGCTGCGAAGCGGCCGGAGCCACCCCAAGCAGGAGCATGTGCTCCACGAGGCGCTGGGCATGCTGCATCTCCTCGGCGGTGTCGAGCCTGAAGCGCTCTGCGGCCTCCTCCTGACCCCAGAGGCTCAGCAGTGACGCCTGGGTCATGTACTGCTGAACCGCGGAGAGCTCCAGGCTGAGGGCCCGGCCGAGATAGCCGAGCACCCGGGGATGGGTACCGGCCTGCATGATCAGCTCCTGCGCAGGGCGCCGCTGAAGGTCAGCACGGGCTCCAGTTCGGAGTGGGGGCGGGCAATGATGTGGGCCGCCACCAGGCCATCGCCCACCCGTTCGCAGGCATCGGCACCGGCGCGCACGGCAGCGTTCACAGCGCCGGTTTCACCACGCACCATCACGGTCACATAGCCGCCGCCCACGAATTCGCGGGAGATCAGGGTGACTTCAGCTGCTTTGGTCATGGCGTCAGCGGCTTCGATCGCCGGCACCAGGCCGCGGGTTTCAATCATGCCGAGGGCGATGCCGGTCGGTGTGGAGGCCATGGCTGTGCTCTCAGTAGGGGATGGGGCCGGGGGGTGGGTGTGGACGGCGCCCTGCGGCGGCTGGTGGAGCGGACCGGCGCCGAACGGGCCGGGCTGCTGGTGGCGATCGCCTTCGCCGGGACGGTGATCGGCGGGGACGCTTCTCCAGCCGACACGGAGGAAACAGCCGACGGCGAAGCCGCGGCAGCCACCGTTGGAGCAGCGCTGCTGGACGCAGGGGTGCTGCTGGCGGCTGGGCCCGCTGCCTGGGGTGTGGGTGCGGGGGCTGCAGTGGCCGCTGAAGCCGATGGCGCGGCCGCCGCAGGGGTGACGGCAGGCAAGGCCTTGGCCGGATCCGCTGACGCCGTTGTCGTGGAGGGAGGGGTCACGGCAGCGGCGGGCGATGTGCGGCGGGACGAGGGCTGGCGGGAGGAGGGGGTGGCCATGGGGCAGCAGGAACGGACGGAATGGAAGTTGGAGAGGGAAGGGTCAACCGTCCGGGTCCCACAGGTCGATGATCCCGCCGATGGTCAGATCGGTCTGGATGTCGGGATTACCGGTGGCGAAGCGGGCTGCAGAGCCGCTGGCGGTGAACACCCAGTTGCCGGGCAGGGCGCCGATGGGATCGACCGCCACGCTGAGCTTGCCCTTGGTGTTGCGCAGCACCCGCAGGTGGCAGTGACGCAGACCTTCGATCCGCTGGGTGCAGACAAGCGATCCGGTGACCTGCATGATCTCCATCAGGCAGATCTCCGTTCGGCCGATCCAGATTCAGGATCCCAGTGGTCAATGATGCCCACGATTGTGAGATCGCTGGGATACGACTTACTGCCGGCTGCTTCCCGGGCAGCAGAGCTACCCACGCAGATCACCCAGTCGCCGGGAATGCAGCCAACGGCATCGACCGCCACTTTCTGGGAACTGCCATCCAGCACCACCTGAAGATGCTTGTGCTCGAACTCAGCGATGCGATTGGTGGCCACCAGAGGCTTGAGCACTTTGCAGATCAACATCTCAGTGCCCTCCTCCCGTGCCGAAGCTGATCGAAGACCCTACGGCTTCGGCTGGGGCATGCTGATCACGGTCGCGCACGGTCAGCAGGGTTTGCAGCAATCCCTCCGCACACAGCTGGCTGTAGCGGCTGCGAATGGCCGCATCCGTGCGGCGGCAATGCTGGATGGCCCGATCCCGAGCCCCCGGCACGCTGCCGTGATAATCAAAACGCACCACCACTGGCACCGGCAGTCCGCGTGACACATTCAGTCCCTTGAAGATCTTCACGCCCACATCCATGTCTGCGGAGCCTTCCTCCAGGGTGTCCATGTGAGCGAAATAAGTG
Source organism: Synechococcus sp. MW101C3 (assembly GCF_002252635.1). NCBI lineage: Bacteria > Bacillati > Cyanobacteriota > Cyanophyceae > Synechococcales > Synechococcaceae > Synechococcus > Synechococcus sp. MW101C3. The sequence continues at coordinate 140,188 of NZ_NQKX01000008.1, read as the reverse complement.
AGATTACGCAAATGAATCTCCTTGAAACCGATGCCAACACCGATGAAGCGTTCGGCATGGCCAGCATCCACATAGGCTCCCTCGTGATAAGTGCGCACATAATCAATCTGGGAAAGATTGTGCTCGAGAAGCCGGGCCACCAGTGCCACCATGCCGTCATCGGGTTCACCGGGAGCCGCCTGGCGCACCAGTGAGAGCAGCTTGTGGCGGGCAGCCTCAGGAGTCAGGGCCTGGGTGTCGTCGTAGGCCTGGCGGGCATCCAGCCAGCGCTCCAGATCCGTGGTCCCATCCTGAGCCGGAACGTGTACGCGGATGGCATCGGTGTCGGTGTCCATGCCGATCAGCAGCAGATCCACCGAAGCGCCGCAACAGAAGCTGTTCTCCACCGCCTGCTGGAAGTCGCGAAGGCGGGCAAGGGCAGAAGCGGCGGCCAGCACATCATTGGAGCCGTGGGCGGCGCAGCCTTCGTGCAGCGGATCGCGGGAACTGAAGTGATACATCGCCACCTTGAGGTAGCGGGTGGGCTCGTGGGCGGGATTCGGCCGACCCTCGCGGTAACGCAGGTGCTCAGTCTTCACCCAGCGATCCACCGTGTTCTCCACATCAAGCAGGGCGCCGGCGTGGGGTCGGCGACGCACGGAGCTGAACGGCAGGCGCAGCGCGTAGGTGATGGCGTGGGCCAGACGCCCATCAGCGCAGGGAGTGACATCGAGCAGATGGAACCCACACGCCATCAGAAAGGCATTGAAGGCCTCAGCGGCGGCGGTTCCATCCTGGGCTTCGAGTGGGTCTTCACGGAAGAAAGCCCCACTGACCTGTTCATAGGTTTCGAACACGCACCAAGCGAACAGAGTGCGCATGTCGAGCTGCTGCACCCAGGCCGATTCCAGGATGGCCAGGGGCAGCTCAAAGCCCAGCTCGGCGGCAGCGTGCTGCTGGGCCTGGGCGATGAAATCGGGTTCGTGCTGAAGCGCCGAGAGCCGTTTGAGCACCGGCACGATCCGGTCGAAGGCCCCCTTCACCTGGGCGTCGTAGGCGTGCAGGCGTTCGTTGGCAGCGGAATCGGTGAGAGGGTGAAGCGCCCCCGCCGGCAGTGGACGGCGGCCGCGCATGGGCCGGGCGGGACGGAATGGGCCGCGGGCACCCGCCTTGGCGCGGGCGAGAGACAGCGGATCGGCAGCCCGGAGGATGGGTTCGGGAGCGAGCGAACGCAACTCCTGTGGAGCCGCCCGCATGAGTGACTCGGGCGCGATCGCCTGGATACCGGTCTGGTCCTGACGGCGCCGCGGAGCCGTGGGAGCCAGAGGCCTCTCAACGGAGGGATAGCGGCGCGAAGAAGCCAACGTCAGCAGTCAAGCGAAGGGACGAAACGAAGCATCAACCGCGGGCACCACCGGAAACGGTGATCAGGGAGCCCTTGTCCGTGCCACCGCTGGAGCCGGTCACGCGGCTCACCGGCTGGGCAATCTCATCGTTGCGCTTCGGCTGAACAGGAGCCATGGCGGACATCGGGCCGGTGCGGGTGGGATTGCGGCGGCGTGCCGAGGCTCCCTCCGTGCCGGTGACACGTTTGCCCCGGTCCCAGTCATCGCCGGTGATGTGCAGCCCGGCAGAGATACCTTCGCCAGTCACCCGTGAGAGCGGGCGCTCGCCTTCTGCCGGTTCAGCGAGCGGGGGAGCAGAAACCACCGCAGGGCCGGGGGCCATGCGCCGGGCCATCGGGATGGTGGCGGCGACGCTGGGGCTGGTGGGACGGTCGAAGCGGAACTGTTCGGTGCCGGTGACTTTGTCACCGGCCAGATCAAAAGGGCCGGTGATCCTGGCGCTGGTTTCGTAGCGGGTTCCCGTCACAGCATGGCTTCGTTCCCGCTGCTGATGGGCGGCGCGGGCCGGCGACTGAACGCTGAACTGTTGCCAGGGCTGGGTGTCGAGCGGCTGAGGGAAATCGGCCTCATGGCCCTCGGCGGCACCGCAGGCCTCGTTGAACTGGTCGGCGCCCACGTACGGGGTGCCGGTGACTGGCTCACAGGCACCCTTGGAGGCGCCGGTCATGATGCCGCCGATGCCGGGTTGAAGGCCACTGAGGCGCGGTCCTGGGGTGCCCATGCCGACGGGGACTCTCTGGCGGATCGTGCGGACCGCTTCGGGTGCACACCAGCCGGAAGCCTGCTCAAGGCCGGCATAGGGAGTGCCGGTGACGGCCTTGCAGGTGCCGGGCTCATCGCCAGTGACCTTGGAGGAGCGGCCGGTGTTGGTGCCGGAGACGATCTGCTGCTTGCCGGTGAGGCTGAAGCCCACCTTGGCCGCTTCCGGCTCGGGGCGCGCCCCGCAGAAACCTTCGTACTGCTGGCTGCCGATGTATTCATCACCGGTGACCCGGCGGCAGGTGCCCGGCTCGTTGCCGGTGACCTTTTCGGAGCGGCCCACGAGAGTGCCGGTGATGCCCGTGCCCCTGAGGGTGTGCACCTGGCCCACCTTCGGCGGCGCCTGACCGGGGCTGGCGATCGAGTCGTTGCCGACGTACTGGGTGCCGGTGGTGCGTACCGAGGCGCCGTGCTCATCACCGGTGACCTTCTCGGAGCGACCCACCATCACACCGGAGACCGGGCGGCCACCGAGGGTCTGGCTGAGGCCCACCTTGCGGGGACTGGGGGAACCGGTGGTGCCGCAGTAAGCCGCCGCCTGGTTAGCGGAGATGTATTCGGTGCCAGTGATCGACTTGCAGGTACCGGGCTCGTCGCCGGTGACCTTCTCAGAGCGGCCGACTTCGTTGCCGGTGACGCGGTTGCCATGGGTGGTGGCAGTGACGCGCACCTTGGCTGGCTGCAGGGGGGTGGGTTCGTTCTGGCAGAACAGGCGGAAGACGTCGGCGCCCATGTATTCGGTGCCGGTGACCGGCCGGCAGGTGCTGGCCTCGTTACCGGTGGTCTTCTCGGAACGATTGGCCTGCGTGCCGGTGACCACCTGACCTCGGGTGGTTTCACTGGCGCCCACCTTCCAGGTGGCGTCCTGAGCGCCGACGGGCCGGTTGGCTCCACGACGGGGACCGCAGGGCCGCGAGGTGCCACCGCAAGGACCCACGGCGCCGGCACCGTTCTTGCTCTTGAGGTCGCGAAGGCGCTGCGCGAGTTCGCGGCTGCTCATCTCGGGGTTGCCTTGCCGCACGACGGCGGCTGTGCCGTTGGAGCCATTGGTGGCGGCGGATTTTCCGTGCTTGGAGAGAGCTTCGCGGCGGGCCAGGCCCCGGGCACGGCTGGGGTTGTGCTGGGCCACCCGGCGGTTGCCGGAAAGGCGGCGATCGTCGCTGCGGCTGGCAGAGCTAGTGGAACCAAGACCGGCGGTGCGGCCGCTGCCGAGTGACCACTGGTCTGAAGCCGCAGGGCGTTCAGCAGCAGCAGCTGCGGCGTCTGTCTTGCCCTTGCACTTGCAATCGGCTGGCTTGGCGGCAGCAGAGGTGGAAGGCGCTTCCTTGCGGGTGCGATCGCGGCTGGTGTCGGCGCGCTTTCCCTTCTTGCTGAGGGCTTCGCGGCGGGCCAGCACCAGATCCCGGCTGGGGTTGGCGATGCGCGACGGAATCGAGCGCTGGCTGGATCCACTGGGAGCGGCGCCGAGCTGTTCAAAGCGAGGCGAGCGGCGCTCGGGAGCGGAGACAACGGCAGCAGGTTTGGGCGGGACCGCTTCCACAGTGCGGGCTGGGCGAGCTTCGGCAGCACCACGCACCCGGTTGGGGCTGGAGGAATAACGCTTCTCAGCAGACTTTCCGGCGGTGGAAAGTGCCAATCGACGTGCCAGTGCCGCTTCGCGACTGGATTGAGTTGCCATATCCGCCCGGTAAGGAAAGTGCCAGTGAACGTTCGTTGCGCGCAGCGTCAGACCGATCGACCGTGCGATGCGGTACTGAACAGAACTGGGAGCGTTTGGAGTGAAAGGAAGGGGAGGAGGTCCCGCCGAAGCGGGACCCACACCGCTTCAGCGCGCTTCGAAAACCACGAAGCAGGAACCCTGGCTCTGGGTGTAGGCGTCGTAGCCCACCAGACGCACGTGGTGATCGGGGTAGGCACGATGGCAGGCCTCGAGCTCACTCACGATCACGCCCAGATCCTTCTCGCCGAAGAAGGGGAGCTTCCAGTACGACCAGTAGGTGGCCATGGAACGGCTGGGGTGGACATGCTCAACGAGCGGGCTCCAACCCTGGGCAATGATGTAAGCGATCTGGTCGTAGATCTCGTCCTGGGACATCGGCGGAAGAAAGCCGAAGGTCTCCAGGGTGGCGACTGTTTGATAGTCACCCACGGTGCTCTTGAAGGGCATGGGGGTCCTTGAAGTGGAGGGGAAGGTTCAGAGGAGCTCCGCAGTGGCGGTGAAACAGGTTCACCGCCAGAACGGACTGGGGAAAATCAGCCGACGTCGAGCTTGTCGACGGTGTCGAACTCGAATTTGATTTCCTTCCAGGTTTCGAGAGCGATGGCCAGCTCAGGGCTGTGCTTGGCGGCTTCCATGAGGATGTCGCGGCTCTCCTTCTCGATCTCGCGACCGGCGTTGCGGGCCTTGACGCAGGCCTCGAGGGCCACACGGTTGGCGGCGGCGCCAGCGGCGGAACCCCAGGGGTGGCCGTGGGTGCCACCACCGAACTGCAGCACGGAATCGTCGCCGAAGATCGCCACCAGTGCGGGCATGTGCCACACGTGGATACCGCCGGAGGCCACGGCGAAGACGCCGGGCATGGAGCCCCAGTCCTGATCGAAGAAGTTGCCGCGGCTGCGATCTTCAGGAACGAAGGATTCACGCAGCTGGTCGATGAAGCCCAGGGTGGTCTGGCGATCACCTTCAAGCTTGCCCACCACGGTGCCGGTATGCAGCTGGTCACCACCGGAGAGACGCAGGCACTTCGCCAGCACCCGGAAGTGGATGCCGTGCTTGGGATGGCGGTCGATCACCGCGTGCATGGCGCGGTGAATGTGCAGCAGCATGCCGTTCTTACGGCACCACTTCGACAGACCGGTGTTGGCAGTGAAGCCACCGGTGATGTAGTCGTGCATGATGATCGGCTGACCCAGTTCTTTGGCGAACTCGGCCCGCTCGTACATCTCTTCAGGAGTGGCGGCGGTGCAGTTGAGGTAGTGACCTTTGCGCTCGCCGGTTTCCTGTTCCGCCGATTTCACGGCTTCTGCCACGAACTCGAAACGGTTCTGCCAGCGCTGGAAGGGCTGGGAGTTGATGTTTTCGTCGTCCTTGGTGAAGTCAAGACCGCCGCGGAGGCACTCATAGACCACCCGGCCGTAGTTCTTGCCGGAAAGGCCGAGCTTGGGCTTGATGGTGCAACCGAGCAGAGGACGGCCGTACTTGTTCATCCGGTCGCGCTCGACGCAGATGCCGTTCGGCGGGCCGGGGCAGGTCTTGATGAAGGCCATCGGGAAGCGGATGTCTTCCAGACGCAGGTGGCGCAGGGCCTTGAAGCCGAACACGTTGCCCACCAGGGAGGTGAGCACGTTGGTGATCGAACCTTCCTCGAACAGATCGAGGGGATAGGCAATGAAGGCATAGAAGGATTCCTTGTCGCCAGGAACGTCTTCGATGCGGTAGCAACGGCCCTTGTAGAAGTCGAGATCGGTGAGGAGCTCGGACCACACGGTGGACCAGGTGCCGGTGGAAGATTCAGCGGCCACGGCGGCAGCCACTTCTTCTTTGGGAACGCCTTCCTGGCCGGTGACCTTGAAGCAGGCCAGCAGGTCGGTGTCGAGGGGAACGTAGTCGGGAGTCCAGTACGTATCTCTGTACTCCTTGACCCCGGCGTCGTACTTCTTGCTCATGGGGGAAATCTCGTGGTGGGTCGGGTGGGAAGGGGAAAGCTGGGCAGCCCTCGATTCAGGGGCGGTTCAGCTCTCAGTCCTTGGAGCCCAGACCAAAGCTGCTGTTGAGCGCCGGTTCGACTTCACGGTGCGGGCGGGCAATGATGTGGGCTGCCACGAGGCCGTCGCCGACACGCTCGCAGGCGTCAGCGCCAGCGCGAACAGCAGCGTTGACAGCGCCGGTTTCACCGCGCACCAGCACGGTGACGTAGCCGCCGCCGACGAACTCACGACCGATCAGACGCACTTCTGCGGCTTTGGTCATCGCGTCGGCCGCTTCGATCGCGGGCACCAGGCCGCGGGTCTCGATCATGCCGAGGGCGATGCCCATGGTTTCATTCGCCATTGACGACTCCGGAACTGTGAGGAGGAGGTTCGCTAGGAACACTGCTCTTCGGGGTACCCCTGCGTCAAGCGATTTGGGTGGCCCTTCCCATCACCGTCCATGGTGAACCCGATAAGCGCTGCTCATGGGTTCCAGGTCGTTACGCCCTGTGAAGGAAACCGCTGATGTGGCCAGCTTTCCTCTCTCTTTGACGCCGGACGGATTAACCAGGAAGGGACCAACACCCGTGCCCATGGCCTCGACGCCAACCCTGCCGCCCTTGTTGCGTGAAAGCGGCCAGCGGGAGGTCTTTTGTGGTCTCACCTCGATCGTGTGGTTGCACCGCCGCATGCCGGATGCCTTCTTTCTGGTGGTGGGCTCCCGCACCTGCGCGCACCTGGTGCAGTCGGCAGCAGGGGTGATGATCTTTGCTGAACCCCGCTTCGGCACAGCGATCCTGGGGGAAAGGGATCTGGCTGGCCTGGCCGATGCCAATGAAGAGCTCGACCGGGTGGTGAACGACCTGCTGGAGCGCCGGCCCGAAATCCGCACCCTGTTCCTGGTGGGCTCCTGCCCGTCGGAAGTGATCAAGCTTGACCTGGCCAAGGCCGCGGAGCGGATCAACACCCGCATGCGCGGCCGTGTCCGGGTGGTGAACTACTCAGGCAGCGGCATCGAAACCACCTTCACCCAGGGCGAAGACGGCGCCCTGAGTGCGCTGGTTCCCTTGCTGCCCAGCAGCGATGAAAGCCAGCTGCTGCTGGTGGGAACCCTGGCCGATGGCGTCGAGGACCGCTTCCTCACCCTGTTCGAGCGCCTGGGTGTCGGGCCGGTGCGCAGCCTGCCGCCACGCCAGTCGACAGATCTCCCCGCCGTTGGGCCCGGCACCAAGCTGTTGCTCGCCCAGCCCTTTCTCAGCGACACGGTTCGGGCACTGGAGCGCCGCGGCGCCACCCGCCTCGCCAGCCCTTACCCCCTGGGAGTGGAGGGCAGCCGCGCCTGGATGGCCGCCGCCGCCGCCGCCTTCGGTGTCGACCCCGGCCTCGTGGCGGAGGTGCTCGATCCGCTGGTGGAGCGGGGCCGCAGGGCACTGGCTCCACTGCGGCAGCAACTCGAAGGCAAGCGTCTCTTCCTGATGCCCGACTCCCAGCTGGAGATCCCGTTGGCCCGCTTCCTCAGCCGCGAATGCGGCATGGAGCTGGTTGAGGTGGGCACCCCCTATCTCGATCGCCCCCTGATGGCGGAAGAGCTGGCCCTGCTGCCGGAGGGCACGCAGCTCAGCGAAGGCCAGGACCTGGAGCGGCAGCTGGAGCGGGTGCGCGCCGCCCGTCCCGATCTTGTGGTCTGCGGGCTGGGGATCGCCAATCCGCTGGAAGCGGAGGGCATCGCCACGAAGTGGTCGATTGAGCTCGTCTTCAGCCCCATCCACGGCATCGACCAGGCCGCCGATCTCGCCGAATTGTTTGCCCGTCCGCTGCACCGCCGCCAACTCCTGAAATGGAACTGACCCTCTGGACCTACGAAGGCCCCCCTCATGTGGGCGCGATGCGGATCGCCGCCTCGATGGAAGGGCTGCACTACGTGCTGCATGCGCCCCAGGGCGACACCTACGCCGACCTTCTGTTCACGATGATCGAGCGGCGAGATCGCCGTCCCCCCGTCACGTACACCACCTTCCAGGCCCGCGACCTCGGCGGTGACACCGCTGAACTGGTCAAGCGTTCGATCCAGCAAGCGGTGGATCGCTTCCAGCCCGAAGCCCTGCTGGTGGGCGAGAGCTGCACGGCGGAGCTGATCCAGGACCAGCCGGGTGCACTTGCCGGTGGGATGAATCTCGGCGTGCCGGTGGTGAACCTGGAACTGCCCGCCTATTCAAAGAAAGAGAACTGGGGGGCAGCCGAAACCCTCTATCAGCTCTGCCGCAGCCTGCTGCGCGAGCAGGTGCCGGCGCCCGGAACTCCGCGGCCCTCACCCGATCGCTGGCGGGCCGAAGGCCGTCGGCCGCGGGTGAATCTGCTCGGACCGAGCCTGCTGGGGTTCCGCTGCCGCGACGACATCAAGGAGATCCGCGGCTTGCTGAGCGAACACGGCATCGATGTGAACGTCGTGGCACCGATGGGCGCCAGGCCTGCCGATCTGTTGCGCTTGCCGGAAGCTGACGCCAATGTCTGCCTGTATCCGGAAGTGGCCGGGCCACTCTGCAGCTGGCTGGAGCGCCAGTTCGGCACGCCGGTGGTGCGCACCGTGCCCATCGGTGTGGGAGCCACGCGGCGGTTTCTTGACGAACTGAGCACCGTGCTCGATCTGGAAGCGCCCGAAGCCAACGAGGCCGACCTGCGCTCCAGGATGCCGTGGTACTCGCGCTCGGTGGATTCCACTTACCTCACCGGCAAGCGGGTGTTCATCTTTGCCGATGCCACCCACGCGATCGCCGCTGCGCGCATCGCCGCCGATGAGCTCGGCTTCACGGTGGTGGGCCTTGGCACCTACAGCCGCGAGCTGGCCCGCGAGGTGCGGGCCGCAGCCAAGGACCTGGGGCTGGAAGCCCTGATCACCGATGACTACCTCGCCGTGGAGAAGGCGATGGGAGAGGCCGCACCGGAGCTGGTGCTGGGCACCCAGATGGAACGCCACAGCGCCAAACGGCTGGGCATTCCCTGTGCGGTGATCAGCGCTCCGCTGCACGTGCAGGACGTGCCGGCCCGTTACGCCCCGCAGATGGGCTGGGAAGGGGCGAACGTGATCTTTGATTCCTGGGTACACCCGCTGATGATGGGTCTGGAGGAACACCTGATCGGCATGTTCCGCCACGACTTCGAATTCGTCGAAGGGCACCGCAGTCATCTGGCTGAGGGAGCGCCTCCCCGTCAGGCTGCGGCAGCCGAGCCTGTCCTGGCCGCGGTGGCCGGGACGTCCTTGGCAGCGGCGACCAACGGCGCCGCAGCAGCGGGCGCCACGGCCACACTGGCACCTCCCTCAGTGACCGAAGGCGTCGCGGTCTGGAGCGCCGACGGCGAAGCCGCCCTGCGCAAGATCCCCTTTTTCGTGCGTGGCAAGGTGAAAACCAACACCGAAACCTTCGCCCGTGAACACGGGTTGGTGGCGATCACCGAAGAGGTCCTCTATGACGCCAAGGCGCATTACAGCAAGTGAGGGATTGAGCGCAGAGCAGCCGGGAGATGTTTCGGTTTGCACCATGCGCGAACACGCTTGGCCGTGCTGACCTTGCATGGAACCAAGCCATTGTTCGGCCCCGTTTCAAGGCAAGGATCGCGCTGATGACAGCCACGCTCACGACTCCCACCAATCGCGTTGAAGACGGCGAAGGCAGCCTGCAGGTGCACCAGGACGCCTCGATGAACATCGAGACCGGCGCCCTGGTGATTGCGGTGTACGGCAAGGGGGGGATCGGGAAATCCACCACCTCCTCCAACCTCTCGGCCGCCTTTTCGAAGCTCGGCAAGCGAGTGCTGCAGATCGGCTGCGATCCCAAGCACGACAGCACCTTCACCCTCACCAAGAAGATGGTGCCCACGGTGATCGACATCCTCGAAACCGTGGACTTCCACAGTGAGGAGTTGCGGCCTGAAGATTTCGTCTTCGAGGGCTACAACGGCGTGATGTGCGTGGAGTCGGGTGGGCCGCCGGCGGGCACCGGCTGCGGGGGTTACGTCACCGGCCAGACGGTGAAACTGCTCAAGGAGCACCACCTGCTGGAAGACACCGATGTGGTGATCTTCGACGTACTGGGTGATGTGGTCTGCGGTGGGTTCGCCGCACCCCTTCAGCATGCCCATTACTGCCTGATCGTCACGGCGAACGACTTCGACTCGATCTTCGCCATGAACCGGATCATGCAGGCGATCAATGCCAAAGCCAAGAACTACAAGGTGCGGCTCGGTGGTGTGATTGCCAACCGCTCGGAGGAAACTGACCAGATCGATAAGTTCAACGAGCGCACGGGCCTGCGCACGATGGCCCACTTCAAAACCGTTGATGCCATCAGGAAATCACGCCTGAAGAAGTGCACCATCTTTGAGATGGAACCCAGCCCGGAAGTGGAGGCGGTGCAACAGGAGTACCTGAGCCTTGCTCAGAAGATGCTCAGCGATGTGGAACCGCTGGAGGCCGAATCCCTCAAGGATCGGGACATCTTCGATCTGCTCGGCTTCGACTGACTGAGTACGGATCGCCGGCGGCACACCCCCCTGTCGCCGGCATGACACGTTCCCGCAGCGATGACTCCGCCGGTTCAGACCCGGTTCAGACTTCGGCAGCCGCCCGTTCCACCAGGCGGCGGGCCACTGCCTGCACACCCGTGTGGGCATAGGTGTCGGTAAAGGCGTCCAGGAACACGGCGAACTGATCCAGTCGCCCCTGCCACGGGCCCAGCGTTGATTCCAACGCCCGCACGGCAGATTGGCCGGTGAGGGCGAGGTCGGCGGTGAATCCGCCGGCCCAGCCCAGCCACTGGTCCACGCCCCGGCGCAGAAAGCTGAGGTGGGCCTGATCGCCGCGCCCCGGAATCAAACCGGCCATCTGCCGGTAGGAGGGAAGCCGCTGCAGATCTTTCTGGCCAGCCGCCCCCAGCAGGCCATCCAGGCGTTGCAGGGCCTGATCACCGAGCGGCAGCAGGGCGTCGAAGCAGATCAAGGCAGCCATCCGCACCCTCGCTTCACCGGCGTAGTCGGCCAGGGCAGCGCCGAAGGCGCCGAAGCTGTCGCCGGGCAGGCCATTGACCTGGGTGAAGGCCAGCAGCTCCGCCGCCACCTTCAGGCTCAGATCCACCGCCTGCAGGGTGTCGCCAGGCGGGGTCAGATCGGCCAGGCGCTTGAGCAAAGGCAGACCGGCGCTCACGTTGGCGAGCAGCCGCACGCCACCCGCCGCGTGCTGGGAACGGTTCACAGCGTCGTACAGGCTGAGCGCGCGGCCATAGCCCTCGGCGCGGGCACGGCTCAGCAGATCGGCACGGGAACGGATGCGGGCGATCAGGGCAGGATCGTCGTCGCCGATCACCTCCTTGATCAGATCCTCAGCGCTGCGGAGGTTGGTCCACCCCCCGGGCACCAGGGTGCTGATGCCCTGGAGCGCCAGCACGGTGAGGCCCCGACGGGGCAGACTTTCGAGGCGCTCAAGCACAGTGGGGCGGGCCATCAGCGCACCAGAGCAAGGGATGGGACCGTGGCGGCAGGCCCTGTCGACGGGCCGAGCCGCCTGGGCCGCACGGAAGCGAGGGCCTTGAGGTCAAAGCTCTCCAGCAGCTCATGGCGCTCCTGCGCATCAAGGCCAACGCCCTGGCCGATCACCTTCACCTGAAAGCGGCCACCCACCAGCACGGCGCTGGCCTGGCTGCCCTGCTCCACCAGGGGCCAGCCGGCCAGGGTGTCAGCGGCAGCGGCGAACTTCTCGCGGGCCTCGGGAGCGGTGGTGGTGTCGGAGATCGCCAACAGCGCCACCATTTCTCCACTGCGCTTCAGCCTGGCCTCGCTGAAGCCACGCTTCTCCTGGCTGAACACCAGCTCTTCGCCCGGCGAGGCCGCCGGGAACAGGCGATTGAAGGCCGTGCCGTTGACCACCTGCACGGCGGGCACATCGCCCACCGTGCCGCCGGGGAGCCAGTCGGAGAAGGGGAGCAGCACCACAGCGCCCCCCACCAGAGCGGCAGCGAGGCCAAGGGCAAGGATCCAGCGCAGGAAGCGGGGCATCGACAGGCTGGGCGAAGAACAGAGAAGGGGAGAATCAGGGAAAGAAAGCGAAGAGGGGCTGGCCGGAGGCGGCTCAGCTCAGGCCCACCAGTTGCAGTGAAAGGTCCCAGGTCTGGGCAGCGATGGCGGGATCGCTGGCTTTCTCCGAGAGCTCCTGCACGAACTGCTTGCCGCCCTGCTTCTGCCGGTTGCCCCAGCTCCAGTGGGCACCGGACACGGCGAAGGCTGGATCGGCCACCACTTGCGCCACCCTGACGCCGGCCAGCTCCTGGCTGACATAGCCGCCGGTGATGTTCTTCTGAAACCAGGGGAAGATCTTCTGAAAAAGGGGATAGCTGTTGCGGAACAGCGGCGTATCCGCCACACACCCCGGATAGAGCGAACTGAACACGATGCCGGTGCGTTCGTGCAAGCGCCGGTGCAGCTCCTGCGTGGTGATCATGTTGCAGAGCTTGCTGTCCTTGTATGCCTTGCCCGGCTTGAATGGCTTGCCGCTGGCCATGGTGATCGGGGCCTTGAACCCTGCCTTGAAGCCGGAGAGATCGCCCAGATCGGCGGGCGCCGGGATCGGGATCTTGCCGCCCAGCTCCTTGGAGTTCGCCGTGACCGTGCCCAGGATCACCAGGCGGCGCGACGGATGGGTGGAGCGCTGCAGATCCTCGAGCAACAGCTGTATCAGCAGGAAGTGGCCCAGATGGTTGGTGGCCATCGACAGCTCATAACCCTGGGGCGAACGCAGCGGCTGCTTGAGCAGTGGCAGGTACACCGCCGCATTGCATACCAGCGCATCGAGCGGCCGCCCGGTGGCACGGAACGCCTGCACCAGCCCCCGGACGCTGTCGAGATCGCCGAGGTCCACCTGCAGGTGGGTGACGCTGGCCTCCGGAAGGCCCAGAGCCGTGGCGGCCGCGCGGGCCTTGGCGGTGTCGCGGCAGGCCATCACCACATGCCAGCCGCAGCCCACCAATGCCTTGGCGGCATAAAGACCCACGCCCGACGACGCACCTGTGACCATCACCGTGCCGGGCTGGCCGGTGGTGACTGCGGTGCCGGCCGTTGAAGAGGCGGAGGTCTGCTCTGTCGCCATGGGTTGAAGGGACGCGGTGCGCCTCAACCTAAGGAGGGAGCCTCAGGTCTCCGGGGCTTTACCGGCGAGATTCAACAGAAGGAAACGCGCAACGAGCGCCCCAGGGGAAGGGAGGAAGCAGGGTCAACCGCCTGCTGGAGCGGGCTTCGACGCCGGTGTGGACTGGGCGGCTGATGAATTCTTGAGCTGGGAATCTTCCCAGACGATCCGCAGCCGATTGGGAGCGATCCATTGATCCTGCTCACGAATCAAACGCTGTTCGCCGTCCTTGGAAAAGAGCTGATCGAAGCGTTGCTGAACTTTGCGGAGTTTATTTTTTTCGATATCGAGAATGGCGCTGATTTCGCCGTGGCTGTCAAGCCGCTGCTGGTAAGCCCCAGCCAGGTGCACCAGGCTCACAGAGGCGAGCAGGCCAAAGCCGAGCTTCACGGCCAGGCCGATCACGCTGCAGAGAAGTTCCTGGCGTTCACTCGAGGCCTGCCAGCCGTCGGGGTGCAGGTCTGCGGTGGTGCTGGAGGCGGCGGAGCTCAGGCGGGTGACAACCCCGGCTGGGGCGGCAGATCGTCCGTGGCCAATGCGAGGGAGATCTTTTCCCCCTGCAGGAGGCTTGGCACGGCTGGCCCGGCGCGGGCTGTCGGTGGGAGCCTGACGGGAGCGCAGGGCGGAAGCCAATGGGGGCGGCGCAGGGGTTGCCGTCTTGTAGCAGGCGGAACGCCCCCTGCCAAGGCCTGAAGCTTCAGGAGTTGTAGAGGCTGACGCTCAGACGGATGGCCAGCACGCCGGCGTGGGCCGCCACAACCAGCGCGATCAGAACTTCAACCTGGCTCAGAGAGGTGACCATGGCCGACGAAAACAAGCGTTTGACGCCACCATTGTTGGCTCAACCCTGCCATGGGCCCGACCCAACCGTTGGGCTGTCACAGCTCTTGATCTCCTCCGTTCCCTCCCTGCTGCCCATCTCCGCCGATCAGATCCGGGCCCTCGACACCTCACCCCTGATGGCCTGGAGTTCGCTCTCCGCCGCCCAGCTGATCGAGCAGGCGGGCAGCCTGCAGCTCAGCTTCGACTGGCCCCGTCCGCAGGAAGATCCGCGCGAGCTGTCGGAAGTGCCGGAAGTGCGGCTCTGGAACCTGCGGGCCGACGCCCTGCATCCCTGGCTGCCATTCGTGCTCGATCGCGGCAGCGGTCAGCTGTGCCGGCACGTGGCCATGCTGTTGCCCCATGGCTTCAGCCGCAACGAGGGGATTCGCTTCGCGCCGGAGAGCCTGGAGCTCTGGATCACCCACCGGCTTTTTCTGCTCGACGACTGGAGCCGCCGGCACGACCTGCACTGTCGCCAGGGCCTGGGGCAGATGGCGGCAGTGCTCGGCTTTGATCTCGATCCCTCCTTCTGGGCCGCACTGCCGGAGCGCTGAAGCCTCAGGCGAGCAGCAACTGCAGGCCGCGCCGTCCGCTGTCCAGTGCCAGCGCCACCGTGATCGTGCGCAGCATCAGCACCAGGCGGGCCTCGCTCACCGTGTCCAGCCGCGCCGCCGACCAGCGGGCGGCCATGGCGGCTGAGCCCCCAAGCAACAGGGCCATCACCGCATCGGCACGCCCACCGGAGAGCAACTCCACCGAGGCGGCCGAGGCGGAGCAGAGCACCGCCAGGGTGCTGAGCCGGATGGCCGCATGCAACGGCATCCTCAGGCCCTTCACCATCAGCGGCACCATCATCAGCCCGCCGCCCACACCGAGCAGGCCCCCGGCAAAGCCAGCCAGCCCTCCCACCGCCACCAGCCCTGGCAGGGGAACGGCTGGCTCCTCTGCGCCGGCTGCCGCCCCCCGACGGGGTTCGATCGTGAGGGCCAGCACGGCGTACATCAGCGCCTGCAGGGCCAGCAGGTGCCAGCCCTGCAGCAGCCCGCCCAGGCGGCTGAACGCGACGCCGCTGACGGCCGCCGCCACGCCGATCGCCAGGCAGGGCCGCACGGCGAGGTGGCCCTGCCGCAGATGCGACCAGGTGCCACCCAAGGTGGTGGGCACGATCGCCACGGTGCTGGTGGCCAGGGCCTCATGCGGCGGCAGACCGTTCAGCAGCAGCATCGGAGCGAATACCAGCCCGCCACCGATACCGAGCAGGCCCGACAGCAATCCGGCCACCACCCCCATCAGCAGCAGGGGCAGAAGTGGCAGCAGGTCGATCAGCATGGTGACGCCCTGACGCCCAGCCACTGGCCCCTACATCTTCCCTGACGCCCACCCTGCCCACGCATTGGCGCTGGATCCCGCCCCTGACCAGCAGCGGTGATCGCCAGATGGCCATCGATGATCTGCTGCTCGACGGCCTGGTGCAGGGTTCTGGCCAGGGGGTGCTGCGTCTGTACCACTGGGACCGGCCGACCTTGTCCTTGGGGCACCACCAGCACCGGCTGGAACCTCACTGGCAGGGGCTTGTGGATGCCGGCCGCCTGTCCATGGTGCGCCGCCCCAGCGGCGGGAGAGCCGTGCTGCATGACGGCTGCCTCACCTACGCGCTGCACTGGCCAGCGGCCAGCGGAAGCCGCGCCCAGACCTACTGCCGCGCAGTCCAGTGGTTGCGGCAGGCACTGGCGGGGTGGGGCCATCCCCTTCACCCTGGGCAGCAGGCCGCCAGCCGTCAGCGCAGCAGCTGTTTCGCCACGAGCACGGCGGCCGACCTGGTGGAGGCGACTGGGTCCAAGCGGGTGGGCAGCGCCCAGCTCTGGCGGCGTGGGCACCTGCTGCAGCACGGCACGCTGCTGCTGCGGCCCTCAAGCACCCGCTGGAAGGAGGTGTTCGGGCAGGAGCCCCCGGCCGCGCTGGCCCCACTGCCGGTGGAGGGTGAGGCGCTGATCGAGGGCCTGCGGCAAGCCGCCCAGCAGGATCTGGGCGGCAGCTGGAGCAGCCGGCCGCTCAGCGGCAGGGAATGGGACGAGGTGGAGCAGCGCCGCGGCAACTTCGCCGTGCGCAGCGGCGGCAGCGGTCGGAAGGCGGCTGAAGCGAAGGGGGCGGAGGCGGCCGTGGTGGTGAGGGATGGGCCTCAGCGCGGCACGTCACCGCCGGCCGATTCCAACGCCATGCCGCGGGCCACCTGAGCGATGGCCATACCGAGCGGGTAAGTGCCCTGACGACGGGCCGCCTCAAGCAGCGCCGGAGGCAGGCGTACCCCCAGACGCTTGAGCACGACTTCAGAAAGCTCAGGCCGCTCGATCGTGCCAGTGGGCAGGCCGGAGACCCCCAGCACCAGCAAGCGATCGACGCCGGGCTCATCCAGTTGGACGGCGGCCTGCCAGAGGGGAGCGTCCTCCCGGATCGAGGGGAGCGTGGAGAGGGGCTGCTGGTGGTCGCCCACCCGTTCCTGATCCCAGCGCTGAACAGGCAACGACTGGAGGGGGTCGTCGTTGATCACGCCCTGCCAACGGCCCTGCTCACAGATCAGCACCCAATCGGCCGGTTGGATCGTTTCCTCCTTGCGGCGCAGCTGGCTGAGCTCCCGCAACGAACAGCTGGACTCGAGCACCCGAAAACGACGCCGGGCGGCTTCACTCACCTTGAGGTCGCGCAGGGCCTGCTGCAACGAGAGCAACTGCAGCTGATTGCGGGAGGCACCAAGACCAAACCAGCCCAGCACAATCAACCAGAACGCCCCGAAACCTCCCCCTCGCAGCACCAGCAGGGTGCCCATGCCCACCGCCATCAGGGAGAGGAAACGGCCGATCGCCGCCGCCACCTGAATGCCGCGCCGCTGGCTGCCGGTGAACTGCCACACCAGCGCCTTGACGATCAGGCCGCCGTCCAGCGGCAGCCCAGGCAGCAGATTGAACAGCGCCAGGATCAGGTTGAGCACCCCGAGCTGGGTGACCATCTCGCCCAGCAGGGGCGACAGATGGGCAGCCGGATGGGCCCCCGCCAGCAGCAGCCCCGCCAGGATCAGACTCACGAACGGTCCGGCAGCCGCCACCTGAAGCGCACCGATCGCGGTGCTGCATTCCCGCTCCACGGTGGCCACCCCACCGAGCAGGAAGAGTGTGATGCTGCGCACCTTGACGCCGTGAGCGATCGCCACCAGCGAATGCCCCAGCTCGTGGAGCAGCACCGATACGAACAGCAGCACGGCCGTTGCAGAGGCCAGCAGCCACAACGCCACTGGGGAGGCGCGCCCCACCAGGGAGACGGAATACTGTTGTTGGAAGCCTGCCGTGGCCAGACCCAGCACGATGAACCAGCTGGGATGGATCCGCAGCGGGATGCCGCGGATCTTGAACAACATCCAACCCTCGCCCACGCCGTTATCCAGTAGTGCCCCAGGGCTGACCCAAGGCCGTCGAAGCCCGATCCTAGAAACCTGGCGGATGGGCAGGCTGCGATGACCCCACTTCTCAAGATCTGCGGACTTCGCAGCCCGGACCAGGCGTACGCCGTGGCGGCGTTGGGGGTGGAGGCGATCGGCGTGATCGCGGTGCCAGGGTCACCACGGTGGCTGGAGCCCCAGCAGCGCGCTGCGGTGTTCAGCGCCGCACGCCAGGCCAATCCCGCCTGCCTGGGGGTACTGGTGGTGGCCGATCCCGAGGACGCGATCCAGGAGCAGCTGGATCCCCTCATCGGTGGGCATCAGTTGCTGCAGCTGCACGGCAACGAGACACCCGAGCGCTGCCGGATGCTCAGCGAAACGCTGGGGTGCCAGGTGTGGAAGGCGCTGCGGATTCGCAGCCCGGAGGATCTGCAGCGGGCCGAGGACTACCGCGAGGTGGTGGCCGCCCTGCTGCTCGATGCCTGGGTGCCGGATCAACTGGGCGGCAGCGGCCGCCGCCTGCCGGTTGCCTGGCTGGAAGGGTTTGCCCCCGGCTGCCCCTGGTGGTTGGCGGGGGGCCTGAGTCCGGGCAACGTGGGTGAGGTGCTGGAGCAGCTTCAGCCCGACGGTCTTGATGCGTCCAGTGGGGTGGAACTCGCACCGGGGGACAAGGACCTGGCCCGGGTGGCAGCTCTGGTGGAGGCCGTGAAGGGAAGCGGAAACGCTGCAGGCGGGAGCTGATGCTGGCGGTTGGCTCCAAAGCGGGCGAGCATCACGGGGTAGCCATCCCCCCTTCCCCTTGAGACCCATTCCATCGTTTTCACTGGCCCCGCTGCTGCTGGTGACGGCCCTGACCGGGAGTCAGGCGGCCGTGGCACAGGGCATGATCGCTGGCTGCCGGTTGGTGGGCGCCGACCTGCAGTGCGTGCCTGGGCTGACCACAACACCTGAGCAGCAGATCCGGATCATGCAGGGTCAGATCAGCGCCGACACGGCTATGGAAGGGGTTGTGGATCAGCAGATCACAGGACTCAGCCAGTTACTGCTGCAGGGGGAAACCGCCATTGGCTCCGTGCTGACTGCTCAACTGATTGCCACCACCCTGGCCACCCTCAGCACCCCGGAGTTCCACTGGTACGTGAAGCGGCCGGGGGAGAGCACCTGGATCCTGATTCCCGGAGCTCAGGGAGGCGCTTACACCATCAAGCCGGCTGATGCCGGCAGCTTGCTGATGGTGGTAGCTGTAACCACGGAAAACGGGCAGGTGAAGCGCGAAGCGTCGCCCCCACTCGGCCCCTTGGGCCAATGATCTGAGCTCAGCTGGTGAGCATTGACTCCTGCTGCTTCACCAGCTCAAAGAATTCCTGCTTCAAGCTGGGATCGTGGCGAAAATCGCCGCGCACCACGGAGTTCACCATGCTGGTCTGGGGCTCCTTGACGCCGCGCCACTTCATGCAGTAGTGCTGTGCCTTCACCAGGATCGCCAGACCCTGGGGCTGGCAGAGACGCTCGATCTCATCGGCCAGGATCATGACGGCCTCCTCCTGGATGTGGGGACGGGAGAACACCCAATCGGCCACACGAGCGAATTTGGAGAGGCCGATCACCCGATCGCCTGGCTTGATGCCGATCCAGCAACTGCCAAGAATCGGAACCAGGTGATGGGAGCAAGCCGAACGCACCGAGATCGGACCGACGGTGTAGATCTCGTCGAGCTTTTTGACGTTGGGGAAGCTGGCAATCTTGGGCTGCTTGTGATAGCGGCCCTTGAACACCTCGTGTAGGTACATGCGAGCGACACGCTCTGCCGTTTCCTCGGTGTTGTGGTCGTTATCAATATCGATCACCAGACTGCGCAACATCTCGCGCACTTTTCCTGCCACCTCGATCTCGAGCTGCTCAAGCTCCCCCTCTTGGAGATGATCGGCCAGGTTGTCATTAGCGAAGAAGGAGACCCCGGCCTGCTGCAGGCGCTCACGAATGCGCAAGCTGACAGGTGCCGGACCCACTTCAGGCG
Source organism: Synechococcus sp. MW101C3 (assembly GCF_002252635.1). NCBI lineage: Bacteria > Bacillati > Cyanobacteriota > Cyanophyceae > Synechococcales > Synechococcaceae > Synechococcus > Synechococcus sp. MW101C3. The sequence continues at coordinate 120,914 of NZ_NQKX01000008.1, read as the reverse complement.
TAAGGGCACGATCCAGCGGGGTGGAGGAAAATGTGGAGGTCATGGAAGACTCAAAGAACACCAGTTGCGGGCATCAGGGTGAGATCCTCCACCAGTTGAGACGGAGGCTGCTGGGCCAGATACAGCAGAGCTTCAGCGGCCTGATCTGCTGAAAGCATGGCACGCCGATCGAAGGACGCGTGGACGGTTTCCGTCCCCCACAGGGGGGTATCCACGGCACCGAGGGTGAGCGTGCTCACCCGGATGCCATGGCTGCGTTCCTCTTCGGCGAGGCAGCGGCTGAACGATTCAAGCGCTGCCTTGGTGGCGCAATAAGCGCCCCACTCGGGGAAGGCGCGGCGGGCTGCGTGGCTGCTCACGTTGATGATCTGTCCCCCACCGATCTGACGCATGGCGGGAAGCACCGACTGGCAGACCTGGAAGACGCTGGTGAGATTCAACTGCCACAACCATTGCCAGTGCTCCAGTGTCATGGCGGCAAGCTCGCCGGTGTAAGCCGCGCCAGCGTTGTTGATCAACACGTTCGGCGCCGCATGGCTTGCCAGCAGTGCGGCGATGGCCGGCGCGATGGCGCTGGCATCAGCAAGATCCACGGTGGCGATCCCCACCTGCCTTCCCCTTTGCCGGAAGGGTTCAGCCACGGCTTCCAGATCCTGGAGCGTGCGTGCCATCAGCAGCAGATCCCAGCCAGCGCCTGCAAAGGAGCGAGCTGCAGCAGCTCCGATGCCCCTGGAGGCACCCGTGATCAAAACCGACGGCAAACCGAAACCGCTCCTGCTGAAACCCTAAGAACCCACGGTGGAATCCGTGGTACCGGCACCGAGCACCCGTCCCATGCGACGGAACTTGTCGTAGCGCTGCTGCAGAAGCTCCGCCTCGCTGAGCTGGCCCAGTACGGCCAACTGCTCGATCAAGGCGCTGCGGAGTGTGTCCGCCGCCTGCATCGGCCCCCAGTGATTGCCGCCTGAGGGCTCATTGAGCACAACATCGATCAACCCGAGTTGCAGCAGATCCGCTGCCGTGATCTTCAAGGCGGTGGCAGCGACAGGGGCTTTGGCCGCATCACGCCAGAGGATGGACGCGCAGGCCTCAGGGCTAGCCACGGTATAGACGCTGTGCTCGAACATCAGCAGCCGATCGGCCACGCCGATGCCCAACGCACCACCGGAGCCACCTTCACCGATCACGGTGGCGATCACCGGCACCCGCAGCCGGAACATCTCGCGCAGATTGACGGCGATCGCTTCCCCCTGGCCGAGCTCCTCGGCCAGAACCCCTGCATAGGCGCCCGGAGTGTCGATGAAGGTGAGGATCGGCAGCCGGAAACGATCGGCGTGCTCCATCAGCCGCATCGCCTTGCGATAGCCGCCAGGGGAAGCCATCCCGAAGTTGCGGGCCACGTTCTCCTTGGTGTCGCGGCCCTTCTGATGGCCGATCAGCACCACGGGCTGATCACCGATGCGGCCGACTCCACCCACCAGAGCCTGGTCGTCGGAGCCTCGGCGATCGCCATGCAGCTCCAGCCACTCATCGGTGATCACCTGGATGTAATCCAGGGTGCTGGGACGCTGCGGGTGGCGGGCCACCTGGATCTTCTGCGCCGGAGTGAGGGCGCTGAAGATGTCCTCGCGGCGTCGGGCGGCAAGGGTTTCCAACTGAAGAAGTTGCTGGCTGACATCCACTTCGGAATCCTTTGCCAGCTGCCGGATCTGCTCGATCTGCTCCTCGAGCTCCACGAGCGGCTTCTCGAAATCAAGCAGGGGGCGTCGGGCCATGGGGTAGGGGGAGGCGGGAGTAGCGAGCCGAAAGGGTCAGGCGACGGCGGCGGCCAGCGGCTGCGGGACCACCGGCTCGAGGCCGAGCGGTTGGAAGCCATGGCGGAGGGACGCGTTGCCAATCTGTTCCATCGACTCGACGCTGATGTTGTTGCGGCCCCAGCTGAAGTTGGTATGCCAGCCTTCGAATTCCAGCAGCATCGCCTCTGCGAAACAGGCAAACATCTGGCGCTTGGGATTCTCCATTTCGGCAACTTCCATCATCTGCCAGTCGATATCGTTGAAGAACTCCACCACGCCACCTTTTAGCACGTGCACACCATCACCGGCCGCCTTGGTGTCGAGGTTCTTTGGGTAGCCGCCATCGATCATTAGGCAGGGGTGCTGCAGACGCTCACGATCGATCGTGAGCGTCTGCGGCAGGCTGGCAACCCAGACCACCACATTCGCCTCTGCCAGGGCGTCTTCAAGCGGAAGAATGCGGCCGCCTCCGAGCTCGCTCTGCAGATCCAGCAGGCGTTGACGCTGCCGGGCCACCAGCAGGAGCTCACCCACGCCGGTGCGCTGGCTCAGCCAGCGGCACACGCCACTGCCGATGTCGCCGGTGGCGCCCACCACCGCCACCTTGGCGGTGGAGAGATCAATGCCGAGATGCGGAGCGTTGGTTTCAACCTGGCGGCAGATCACCCAGGCGGTGTGGGTGTTTCCAGTGGTGAAACGCTCCCACTCCAGGGTGGTGGAGCGAATCTGCTGAAACTTGGAGAGATCGAAGTTCTCGAAGATGATCGAGGTGAAGCCGCCCAGCGCCGTGATCGCAATGCCGCTCTTCTGGGCGAGCTCCATGGCGTTCTGAACTTTGCGCGTGGCCGTCTTGAAGCGGCTCAGCATCTCCGGCACGAAGCAGGAGTCGATGTAGACCCCTTGGATGGTTTTGCCCGTGAGGCTGGTGACACTGACCGTTTCCAGCAGCTGAGGCGGCGCGCTGCACCACACGTCCATATCGCCGGCGGCGAACTCGTCGTAGCCGAGAGCTCCGGCCTTGCGACGCGCCTCTTCGAAGCTGCTGGAGTGACCGATCAGACCGAACATGGGAGATGCGTACCCTCAGGCTGAGGGGAAGGTGGCGGGGGCCACAGGGTTGCGCACGCTACATCGGCGGTTGCGAACCGAGGCAGCTGCAGGGTCCATGCACAGACGGAGGGCCGAACCCCGATCCAGCCACCAGACCCCCTCCTTGAATCAGCCGATCAGGGCGGCAGCGGCCATGCGGGCGATCTCGCGGGTGGAGAAGCCGATCTCGGTGAGCGCTTCCTGGTAGGCGATCAGGAAATCTTCGATCAGGCTTTCTTTCTCCATGCCGAGCACGGCTGCATCACCAGCAACCTCTTCGAGCATGCGGCGCACGAGAGGGAGATTGTCGCGGTTGGCTTGCTCAAGCTCAGCGCGGGAGGCTTCAAGGTTGGCTTTCAGCCACTCCTGGCCGTAGTTCAGGTGGGTGTATTCATCACGCACCACACCCTCAGTGATCTTGCGGGCGAAAGGATCGGCGACCGGAATGTAAATGTGATAGGCCGAGATAGCGAAGGCCTCAATCAGCAGGGCCTGAATCAGCAGACAGGTCACCACCTTGCCTTCAGCCAGGGCCGCCTGGAAGTTGCCGTGCAGCGGCAGGAAGAAGCTCTTGGCGAAGGGCATGTCTGCCGTGACGCTCAGATTGCGGGCACAGGCCTGGAAGCCCTTCATGTGCTTCAGCTCCATCCGCGCCAGGCGGGCCAGTTCCTCCGCCTCATCGGGAAGCAGGGTGCCAAGGGAGATGTAGTTGTCGTGGGCTTCCTGCTCACCCTCGATCACAATCGCGTTGATGCGGCTGTAGGCGTCTTTGTAGAGGTCGGTGGTGAAGTCCGGCAGTCCGGCAAGATCGGCCCCGGCCTCCTCGCCGGCTCCAAGGGATGACGTCTGAACGTCAAGGCTGGCCGCCGGAGTGTCGAGCGCAGGCATCGAGGACAAATCGTGAAGGCTTCGACTGTAACCACCGCCGGCCATCTCTGGTCTGCCGCCGTTCAATCGCTGCGTAAGCGCCCACGCGGTGGCCACGGGCTGGCCAGCAGGGATTCCAGCCGCTGACACCAGCCCGCCACCAGCCGCTCGAACAGTTGCTCGCCGAGGGCGGCGCTGGCGCCGCGTGCATCGCCCACCACCCCCGTGGCCGACACATCCGCCGTGAGCCAGGCGTACGGCACGGCGCCCTCCAGGCTCCAGCCGCTGGGGGGTGGGGGCTGCAACTGACCGTCGCAGGGGCGCTCGGGCCCCACCCACTGCGGCTGCAGGTGCAGCATGAGGCTGGTTTCAGCCAGGCCGGCGTGCAGACCATCGCTGCGTTCGGGTTCAGGCAGCAGGGCGCCGATCCCTTCCGGACCGCTCCAGAGAAAACAGGGCAGCACCGCCAGTGCCGGATGGGCGGCGCGCAGCTGGCGGGCAGCCACCTGCAGCAGGGCGATCTGGCCGCCGTGGGCGTTGAAGAGCACAAGGCGCTGAAAGCCGGCGGCCGCCAGCTGGGCACCGATCGTCATCACCTGGGCGATCAGCAGCTCAGCCGGCAGGCTGCAGGTGCCGGGGAAGGCAGCGTGTTCAGGTGAGAAGCCGAACCAGGACACCGGCAGCCGCCAGATCGGCAGATCGTCCGCCAGGCGGGCAAGCACGGCATCGGCCACCCGATCGGCGAAGAGAGCATCGGTGCCGAGCGGCAGGTGAGGACCGTGCTGCTCGACGGCGCCGAAAGGCCAGAGCACGGTGCTTCCCGGGCGACTCGCCGCCGCACGCACCTGAGGCCAGCTGAGCCGTTCCAGCGCTCGCTCCATGACCCAACCCTTGTGTTCGGCCCTGATCCTTACAGTGGGCAACTGTCTGCTCCCTTGGACCATGGCCGGCTCCGGCAACCAGCAGCCGCGACAGCCCCGGGAAGGAAGCCGGCGTCCCGTGCCCCCGACGGCGCCGCGGCAACCCGCAGGCGCTCCGGTGCGCAAGCCCCCGCAGGTGTTGCACATCAGCCGCAAGGACGACGAGCCGGTGGTCGACACCAGTGCCCCGATCGCCGCTGATCCGCCCACACCGGTGGCTGCTCCCATGGCCGTGCGGCCGGCGCCCCAGGCCCCGGAAGCCGCCGCCATCTCCGACGACGACCGCTTCGAGACCGCCAGCCTCGAAGGACTGACGATGGCCGATCTGCTGGGGCCCGCCCCGGAAACCGGCCGCAAAGCGGCACGCAAAACAGCGCCTGCGGCAGCAGCGGCGCCCGGCCAGCCGGCGGCGCCGGCCCGTCAGGTGGACGATTTCGATTTCGACGAAGAAGCCTTCCTTGCCGCGCTTGACGAAAACGAGCCGGTGGGCGTTTCCGGCGAGGTGGTGCCCGGGGTTGTGATCGGCGTCGAAAGCGATGGGGTGTATGTGGACATCGGCGGTAAGGCGCCGGGCTTCATGCCCAAGAGCGAATGCGGCCTCGGTGTGATCACCAACCTCAAGGAACGCTTCCCCAAAGGCCTGGCGGTGGAGGTGCTCGTCACCCGCGAGCAGAACGCCGATGGCATGGTCACGATCAGCGCCCGCGCCCTCGCTCTGCGCCAGAGCTGGGAAAAGGTGCGACAGATGGAGAAGGAGGGCAAGGTCGTGCAGGTCAAGGTGACCGGCTTCAACCGCGGCGGTGTCACCTGCGACCTCGAGGGCCTGCGTGCCTTCATCCCCCGCTCCCAGCTCCAGGACGGCGAAAACCACGAGCAGCTGGTGGGCAAGACCCTCGGCGCCGCCTTCCTGGAGGTGAGTCCCGACAACCGCAAGCTGGTGCTCTCCGAGAAGCGCGCCTCCACAGCGGCCCGCTTCTCCGAAATCGAAGTGGGCCAGCTGGTGGAGGGTCAGGTGGTGGCCGTCAAGCCCTATGGCCTGTTCGTGGATCTCGGCGGGGTGAGCGGCCTGCTGCACCAGTCGTGCATCACCGGCGGCACCCTGCGCGAACTGCGCGAGGTGTTCGATCAGGGCGATCGGGTCCAGGCGATCGTCACCTCCGTGGACCCCGGCCGCGGCCGCATAGCCCTCAACACCGCCCTGCTGGAAAACCAGCCGGGTGAACTGCTGATCAACAAGGAACAGGTGCTGCTGGAAGCAGGCGATCGAGCCAACCGGGCCCGCCTCACCCTGCGGCAGCAGGAGCAGGCGTCGGAATGAGCGGTCCGGCCACCGCAGCACCCAGCGCCGACTGGGAACTCGACTACTACTCCAGGCCTGTGCTCGAGGCCGATGGCAAGAAGCGCTGGGAGTTGCTGATCTGCAGCACTCCGGCCTTTGGGAACTCCCGGTCGGCGTTCCGGTGGGTCAAGGTCTGTCCGGCCACCAGCGTGAATTCGATCTGGCTGCAGGAGGCGCTGGCCGAGGCCCTCACCGCCGCCGCCGCCGAGGGCCTGGCAGCGCCGCGCCGGTTGCGGTGCTGGCGCGCCTCGATGCGCACCATGGTGCAGCGTGCCGCCGACGCCATCGGCCTTGAAACCGTGCCGAGCCGGCGTTGCTACGCGCTGATCGAGTGGCTGCAGGAGCGGGAGCAGCAGGTGTATGCCATGGAGGAGGGCTTCATGGCAGGTCCGCTGGCGCCTGCCCCGCTGCCGCCCCAGGCGCCGGCCATGCTGCTGCCGGAAGCGGTGCGCGGCGACAGCTGGAGCTGGGCCACCCTCAGCGTGGCCGACCTGCGCGAAGCCGCCGGCTGGGACGTGGGCTTCGATGGGCTGGTGCCCCTGCCCGCCCAGCTCAGCGACACGGCATCCGTACCTGGCATCCGGGTGTTCAGTGCCCGACGCTCCCTGGCGATCGCCGGCTGGGTGGCCGGGCTTGAGCCCGTGCGCCTGCGTCTCGATGCGGGCGCACTGGTGCTGGAGGCGGGGCTGGAGAACAGCTGGCTGCTGGGTCGCCTGGACCCCGCCGAGGCGGAAGCCGCCCAACAGGCCTTCGTGGCCGCCCGGGACGAGGCCGGTGGGTTGCAGTTCCTCGCCATCCAGAGCGACGAGCGCTCAGAGCGGTTCGAAGGCTTCTGGCTGCTGCGCGATCTCCCTGCCGGCTGAGCGCCACTCCATGGCCGAAGCCACCACGCCCCCCTTTGATCGCACAGACCTGGGCTTCAATGCCCTCGCCGGCTGGACGTGGGTGGGCACCTACGGGGGCTATTACCTGCAGGCCGATCTGCTCTCCGGCTTCGAGCACGGCTTCTTCAGCCGCCAGTGGAGTGGCCGGGGGCCCCACGAATTGGCCGGCTTCATCAGCGCCGGGGTCAGCGTTCACCGCACCCGTCAGATTCACGGCGCAGCGGTGGTGCCTGCCGCGGCGGCCATCGCCGAGCCCTGGCCCGAGGCTGATGGGCTGGTGAGCGATGCGGGCGGCCAGAGCCTGTGGGTGTGCGGCGCCGATTGCACGCCCGTGCTGATCGCCGATCTGGGCAGCGGTCAGGTGGCAGCCTGCCACGCCGGCTGGCGGGGGGTGGCGGGGCGGATCGTGCCGGCGGCGATCGAGCGGCTTGAAGCCGGCGGCAGCCGGCGCCACGACCTGCGGGTGGCCCTGGGCCCGGCCATCAGCGGCCCGGCTTACCAGGTGCACCGCTCCGTCTCCCTGCAGGTGGCCGCAGCGGTCTCTCCTGCTCCCTTGCCCAGCGAGACAGCCCTTGAGCAGCTGGCGCAGGCCGGTGCCCGCCAGGCCGATGCCCACCCCGATCACGACCGCCTCGACATCCGCCGCGCCACCGCTGCCCAGTTGCGTGCGGCCGGACTGCATGACGAGCAGATCAGTGTCTGCCCGCTCTGCACCAGCTCGGAGCCGCTGCTGTTTCACTCCTGGCGCCGGGACCAGGTCAAGGCGGTGCAGTGGAGCGGCATCGTGTCCCAGGGCTACGGCCACAGCTCCAGCTGATCGGGATTGACCCGGCCGCTCGAGCCACGCCGGTGGCGCGACGCAGCAGCCGGGCGCGTGGGGCCCGGCCGCACCCCAGGGCGAAACCAGCTCTCGAGCGCAACCTGCGCTGGTGGGTCGAGTGCGGCGAGCTCCAGCGGTGGCGGGAACAGCTCGGCCCGCTCCTGCTGGGCCCAGGCCACCACCGCCGCAGGGAGGCGGTCGGCCCCGAAGGGCACCGGCTGGCCCGGCATCGCCGCCATCTGTCGGGCGGGGTTCAAGGCCGGATCCGCCGCCTCGCACCGTGCCGCCAGCTGGCGGATCCGCTCGCGACGGGCCTGCTCGTAGCTCAGGATCGGGGCAGGGTAAGCCGCCATCGGCGGCGGACAGGCCAGCTGGTCATTGGTGAGCTCGGCCAGCTCGGGCAGCCAGCGGCGGATGAACAGCCCCTGGGGATCGCAGCGCTGCACCGCCACCGCCCCCGGGTGATAGATGCGGGTCCAGGCCTGCGCCTCCCGCTGGGTGACACCGGCCTGCATCGCCCACTGGTAGTGATCGATCGGGCAATCGCCATCGATCAGGTGGCGCATGAAGTGCAGGGCCCCGAAGCGCCAGTCGATGCCGCAGAGATTGGCCAGGAAGCTGGCATAGATCGCCCGGCTGCGGAAGTTCAGCTCCTGCCAGCCGCCTGAACCGCGCAGGCAGCGGGCAGCGGCGTCAACCATGGGAAAACCGGTGCGCCCCTCTTTCCAGGCGGCATAAAGCTCCTCGTTGAACGGCCAGGGTTCCTGATCGAAGCAGCGCCAGAGGGAGCGCAGCTCCAGCTGAGGCAGGTAGCGGAAGCGTTGGGCCATCGATGTGCCCCAGCGCAGGCGGCTGATCAGCTGCCGGGCACTGCGCTGCCGGCGATCGTCAGGGTGAGCGACCAGGGGGGCCAGCCGGGCCACCACCTGGCGCGGGCTCAGCACGCCGAACTTGAGATGGGGACTGAGGCCGCTGGTGACCCTGGCCGAGGGCACGCTCAGCTCCCAGTAGTAGGTCTGAGCCGCCGGACCTTCGAGGAAGGTGCGGAGCAGGGACTGGGCCGCCGCGCTGCCGGCCGGCGGCAGCGGTTTGCCATCGGGCTGCAGCCCCAGCGCTTCAAGGCTGGGTACCGGCAGATCCGCGAGCGGATCGGCGGGATCGGTAGGCCGGTCGGGATCGGCTGGAGCCGGCACCATCAACTGCCTGGGCGCCGGTAGGGGCGTGCGGGCCACTGCCTGCTGCCAGAGCTGGCGATAGCGGGGATAGGGAACCAAGGCGTCCACTGCTCCCACCGGCTCGACCCAGCGGATCGGCACAGCGGCGGCGGCCAGCAGGCGATTGACCCGGGCGTCACGCACACGCCCCACGATCCGCTCGCTGTCGGTGTGGGCCATCACACCAGTGGCGCCGCCCTCCCGAACCAGCCGCAGCAGCTCAGCGGCCGGATCACCGAAACGCACCAGCAAGCGGCCGCCCCGTCGCCGCAGGTCTTGGTCGAAGGCCTGCAGCGTGGCCAGCAGGAAAGCAACGCGGGCCACACCGGTTTCCGGATGAAACAGGAGCTGACGGTCCAGAACGAACAACGGCAGCACCGTGCCGAGGCGGCTGGCCTCCAGCAGCGGCTGGTGATCGCTGCAACGCAGATCACGGCGGAACCAGATGATCGTGCGGGTCAAACTCGAGGGGGAAACGACAAGCCACAGCGTGGGGCATGGGAACCACCAGCCGCGAATCCTCACGGTGCATGGGCGAGATAGCGATGAGCATGACCAGATGAGGTGGTCGATGCGCCCTGAAGGACCGCAAAAACCCTTGCATCAAACAAACATTTATCAGATAATGAGAAGGTTCTGGGTGAAAGGCCAATGTTGAGTGGCGCCGACCTTCTCGCCAAAGTCAAGGAGATGGGGGATGCAAGCAAATCCGACATCGTGCGGGCCTGCGGCTATGTCTCCACAAAGAAGAACGATAGTGAGCGCCTGAATTTCACAGCCTTCTACGAGGCACTGCTCAATGCCAAGGGGGTGGATTTCGGGGCCAATCCAAAGGTAGGAAAAGGCGGTCGCAAGCTGAGTTTCACCACAAAGGTTCAGTTCAACGGCAACCTGATGGTGGGCAAGGCCTATACCGCCCTGCTCGACCTGAAACCGGGGGATGATTTCGAGATCAAGCTGGGGCGCAAGCAGATCCGACTCATCCCGCTGGGCTCCGACGACGAAGACGAGTGAGCGCAACGGCTTCGGCCACTTTGATGCCGTCGATTGCCGCAGAGAGGATCCCCCCGGCGTAACCAGCCCCTTCCCCTGCCGGGAAGAGCCCCGCAATGTTGAGGCTCTGGAAATCATCCAATCGGGGAATTCGAACCGGCGATGAGGTGCGCGTTTCCACCCCGGTCATGACGGCCTCGGGTGCCGCAAAGCCGGGAATGGAACGCTCGAACGCCGGCAGGGCCTCCATCAGCGCCTGCACGGCGAACGGGGGCAGGCAGGCGCGCAGATCGCCGTAGCGCACCCCCGGCGCGTAGGAGGGCTGGGGGGCCGTCGCCGACAGGCCAGACGCCGGGCCAGGCGGGTGAGAATCCGGGGCAGAAGGAGCAACGGCCAGGTCGATCTCTTCCGCTCCGCTGGCCAGGAAATCGCCCAGGCGCTGGGCGGGGGCGTGGTAGGTGGAGCCCGCCGCGCGGAAGGCCGCCGCCTCCCAGTGGCGCTGAAACGCGACCCCCGCCAGGGGGTCGCCGGGCGCCTTGCCATAGGGCGCCAGGTCTTCGAGGCCTACCGTCACAACGATGGCGCTGTTGGCGTTCCGTTCGTTGCGGGAGTGCTGGCTCATGCCGTTGGTCACCACGTGGCCCGGCTCCGAGGCGGCGGCCACCACGAGCCCGCCGGGGCACATGCAGAAGCTGTAGACGCTGCGGCCGGCGCTGCCGTGATGCACCAGCTTGTATTCGGCTGGTCCAAGACGCCGGTGGCCGGCGAAGGGCCCCCAGCGGGCCCGATCGATCAGATCCTGGGGGTGCTCGATCCGCACGCCGATCGAAAAAGGCTTGGCTTCGATCGCCACCCCCACAGCCTCCAGCATCGCGAAGGTGTCCCGGGCGCTGTGTCCCACCGCCAGCACCACGTGGTGGGCCGGCAGCACGGAACCATCGGCCAGCACCACCCCAGAGATGCGCTGCTGCCTGCCACCCTCACCGTCACAGGGCTCCAGCACGAGGCGATCGACGCGGCTCTGGAAGCGGATCTCACCCCCCAGCGCCTCAATGCGGGCCCGCAGCCCACGCACCACGGTGGCCAGCTTGAAGGTGCCGATATGGGGGCGCTGCAGGGTGAGAATCTCCGCATTCGCTCCGCAGGCCACCAGCTCCTCCAGCACCTTGCGCCCGTGGTGCAGGGGATCACGCACCTGGCTGTAGAGCTTGCCGTCGGAGAAGGTGCCGGCGCCACCCTCGCCGAACTGCACATTGGATTCCGGGTCGAACGGACGCTGATGGCGCCAGAAGCCGAAGGCATCGGCAGTGCGTTCCTTCACCGGTTTGCCGCGCTCCAGCAGCAGCGGCCGAAAGCCCATCTGGGCCAGCAGCAGGGCCGCGAAATAGCCACAGGGACCGGCGCCGATCACGATCGGGCGATCCTGGGGGTCGGCGGCGTCAGCCTTGCCCACGAAGCGGTAGGTGGTGTCCGGGGTGGGCCGCAGGTGCGGATCGTTGCGGAAGCGGCGCAGCAGCGGTTTCTCGTCGGCCAGCTCCAGATCCACGCTGTAGCTGAAGCGGATCTCCGCCTTGCTGCGGGCATCCACGCTGCGCTTAACCACGCGGTGGCCGAGCAGAGCGGCCGCGGGAAGCCCCAGCCGCCGCAGGATCGCCTGGCGCAGATCCTCCTCCCCGTGATCGAGAGGGAGCTTGACTTCGCTAAGCCGCAACACAGGATCTGCCACCGCGCCTGGCGCGGCCTGACGCACCCCCTCATTCCAACAGTCCGTGCCCCGCTCGCACAGGCCGAGTCGCGCCGACCGGGCCGGCCGGTTGCCGCCGGAAGGGTTGCAAAGCTGTGCGCCCCAACCCATCCACCACCAACCGAGACCAAGCGGTGCCAGGGTGGGGGGACTTCCCGCTTTCGCATGGGACTCACCCACTGCCCCCTCTGCGTCGCTCTGGCGGTGTTCAGCGCGGTGCGCTTCAGCGCCCATGCCGTGCTGCTGTGGCAACTGGTCCGCCCCGCTCCCGCGGCATCTGGTGGGCGCCCCTCGCGCCTGCGCTGGCAAGGCGTCTAGCGTCCGGGGCCAGCCGCTCGCCCGCCTCCATGGCCCTGCATGCCACCTATCTCGGTGCCAATGGCTGGTTGCTCGAGTTCGGTGCCCTGCGCGTGCTGGTGGATCCCTGGCTCACCGGCCCCCTGGAGTTTCCACCTGGCCCCTGGTTTTTCCGTGGCAAGTTGCCGCAGGAGCGTCCCGCTCCCTTGCCGGTCGATCTGCTGGTGCTCACCCAGGGGCTGCCCGACCATTGCCATCCCGCCAGCCTGGCGCTGCTCCCGCCGACCACTCCGGTGGTGGGGTCTCCCGCGGCGGTGGCACGGGCGCGTGCGCTTGGCTTCACCCAGCTCACCGCCCTGGCGCACGGCGAAAACCACTGCCACGAGCAGCTGCGCCTCACGGCTTCGCAGGGGGCTCCGGTGCCGCAGCCGGAAAACGGCTACCTGTTCGACCATCCAGGCGGCCGTCTCTACCTGGAACCGCATGGGTTCCTTGATCCCAGCCTGCCGGAGCAGCCGCTGGACGCCGTGATCACGCCTGTGGTGGATCTGGGTCTGCCGCTGGTGGGGGCGTTCGTGAAGGGCCAGCAGGTGCTGCCCCAGCTGGTGCAGCGCTTCAAGCCCCTCACCGTGCTGGTGAGCACCACCGGCGGGGATGTGCGCTTTGAGGGTGCCCTGAACCGGCTGCTCTGGCTAAGGGGATCGCTGCAGGCCGCGGCGGCGATGCTGCCCGAGGGGTGCCGGCTGATCGATTCAAGGGCCGGCGAGCGCTACCGCCTGGAGCAACGCCAGCCAGCCGCCGCCGTGGCCCATGCTGGTGGCGCCAGTTCAGGCACCGCCGCCAGCTGACGCGACCAGTGAGCTCAGCCGGCGGTGCTGAGCAGCATTTCCGCCAGCAGCGCGGTGCAGGCTCCCAGCAGGAGGCAACGAAACCCCTTGCCGAGCAGGCTGTTGAGCAGGATCGCTTGCATCGGGATCATGGTGAGGCCTCGAAGGGAAAGGGGGCGGGCGCGGGGGTCAGGCGGCAGCGGCGCGCAGGCTGATCACAGCGGCAATCGGCACAGCGAACGGGGGCGAGCCGCTGCGGGTGAGTGGCCAGCGGCGCACCCAGCAGCGGTCGTCGATGTCATCGACGCTCACCACCTGGAAGCTGGTGCCGGCCTGGCTGGCCAGAAGCACAAATTCACCGGGTTGAACAGACATCAGCAGAAGAGGGGAACGGGAACGCAGGCCTCGCTGGTGAGCGACGGCGTGAGCCAACACAGAAGGGAGAAGGTTGACCCCCGAAATGTATCGGAAGATTGCGAATAATTGACAGCCAGTCACATCGCAGTCTTATCAGTCGGCAAATGCGGACCATGACTGTCGGCCGATCGCGGCGCTGACACACTGGCGCTTGACCCAGTGCCTCCCCAGCCCAAGCAACGCGAGCGGCTGTAGATGCGCCTGTCCAGCCTTGCCGGCACCCGGCAGTCAGCGCTCGGGTCAGCTGTCTGGCTCGTCTTCCAGCAGCAGCGAATGGAACTCGCGATACAACTGCTCGTGCTCGCGGATGGCGGCGGCAGCGGGGGCGCCCGCCAGGGGGGTCCGGGGCGTTCGGGCGGGGCCAAGGCCCCCAGGAACCGCCGGTGCTGCTGCTGCTCCCGCAGGCGCACCCGGCGGCGGCTGCTGGCGCTGACGCTCCCGCCTGGCGGTCTCGAGCGTCGCAAGACGCTCCATCAGATGGGGCGGCACCAAGCCATCGGGGCTCGCTTTGATCAGCTCATGAAAAAGCTTGTCCGGGTCCTGCTCGGTTTCCACCGCATGCAGCCGCTGCTGCGGCGCGGCAGCGGGGCGGGCCTGCGGGGCCGGCAAGGGCTGGGGAAGCTGGCGGCCCAGCTCCCGAAGCCGCTCAAGGCTGCGGGGATCAAAGCTCATGGCACGGAAGGAGGACCATCAGGCGCAGCCGAGGCTGGCGCGGGTGGAGCGGCCGGTGACGGGGTTGGTGCCGGTGGCATCGAGGCAGAGCTTCTTCAGCACATCGGCCCGGAAGGGAACATTGGTGAAATCAGCGCCATCGATCTTGACCGCGTTGAACTTGGTGTTGAACGCGAAGGCATCTTCCAGTAAGGCGTCGCGCAGGTCGGTGCCATCCAGCACCGCAGAGTCAAGGGTGGCCTCACGCAGGTCGGCGCCGTGCAGATCGGCGTCCTGCAACTTGGCGCCGAACAGGGTGGCCCCCCGCAGATCGGCACCGGAAAGATCGGCCTCGCGCAGGTTGGTGAGGCTGAAGGTGACGCCGCGCAGATCGCTGCCATGGAAATCGGCGCCGATCAGCACCTGTTTGGCATAGTCCATCGCCGCCTGGGCCGGGGCCACCGGCAGCAGCGCCACGCCGAGTGCCAGCACCAGCAGCAGCGAAGCGAGCCAGGAGCGGCAAGGAAGTCCGGCGCGGCAGCGCAGCGGGGAGGCCATGGCAGCAAGGGACAGAGAGGGAACCCTAGGAACACACGCCTTGGCCGTTCGTGAAAGGAGCCCGACCGCAACAGAGCGCCGACCGGGCGCGCAGCCGTTGCACCGTGCCCGGCCGCTGGGCGGAGCAGCGGGCGCTGCGGCTGCTGCAGACGCGAGGCTGGCGGCTGCTCTCTCAGCGGTGGCAGTGCCGATGGGGCGAACTCGACCTCGTGCTGCTGAAGCCGGGCCGGTTGCTGCTGGTGGAGGTGAAGGGCCGGCGCCGCAGCGGTGCCGATGGCTGGGGCAGGGCCAGCGTGACTCGACGCAAACGGCAGCGGCTGGCGGCCGCCTGGTCGTGCTGGCTGTGCGAACACCCCTGTTGGAGGCACCTGCCGGTGGAAGCGGTGTGCGCGCTGGTGCCGCTGCCACCGGCCCGGGCACCGGTGTGCTGGCTGCGGCTCGAATGGTGAACGCGGGTGGTCCGCTCAGGGGCTGGACAGGCCAGCGGGGGCGGGCGTGCTCGTGCCGGGAACCGACGGATCGGGAACGGTGAACTCCACCGTGCAGCGGTAGCGGGTGTTGTCCATTCCCACCGAAAAGTCTTCGCAGCGCGTGCTGGTGACCGTGGCGCCCGCCGGCACCTGCTGCATGGCCCTTTGTTTGGCGTTGTCACGGTCCCAGACGGAATCGGCGGTGGCGCTGCCAGCCAGCGCCGGACCACTCAGCAGGGGCATGGCCAAAGCGCCGATCCAGCCGACCCAGGCCAGTGAATGACGGCCAGGGTGCGCTATGTGCCGCGCCCGGCTTCGGATGAGCGCTGCAGGGCTCACGGCAGCCGGCTGCACGCCAGCGGACCTTGAGGTCAGCGGAATCACAACGGCCTCAGGGAAGCCAGCCGTGGCCGAAGCCGCCGATGCCACTGGCTCCACCCGCTCTGCGGGCTCAGCGTGTTCAACGGGTGCCATGGGTTCAACGCGTACCAATGCAGCCATCGCCCGGTCCCCGTCACTGCACCTTCTCTAGCCGCACCGGAAGGCAATGTGGGAGATCTCACGCCCAGGGTCATGACCTTCAGCGGCCACCGGGCCCGCAAACGCTTCGGCCAGCACTGGCTCACCGATGCCGGCGTGCTCGATCGCATCGTGCAGGCGGCCGAACTCGACGTCCACGACCGGGTGCTGGAGGTGGGGCCGGGCCGGGGGGCGCTGACCGAACGGCTGCTGCAAACCCCCCTGGCCAGCCTCACGGCAGTGGAACTCGACCGCGACCTGGTGGTCGGCTTGCGCCAGCAGTTCGGCGGCGATCCCCGCTTCTGCCTGCTGGAGGGGGATGTGCTTGAGCTTGAGCTGCCGTTGGCCACCAAGGTGGTGGCCAACATCCCGTACAACATCACCGGTCCGCTGCTGGAGCGGCTGGTGGGCCGGCTCGACCGCCCTGCCACTACGGCGTACTCGCGGTTGGTGCTGCTGGTGCAGCAGGAGGTGGGGGAACGCATCCGCTGCCGTGCAGGCAGCAGCGCCTACAGCGCCCTGAGCGTGCGCATGCAGTTGATGGCCCGCTGCAAGGGCGTGTGCGCCGTGCCCCCTCGCTGCTTTCAGCCGCCGCCCCGGGTGCACTCGGAGGTGATCGTGATCGAGCCCTTGCCACTGGCGGAGCGGTTGCCCGTTTCCGTGGCCGCCACGGTGGAGCGGCTGCTGCGGCGCTGCTTCGCAGCCCGGCGCAAGATGCTGCGCAACACCCTGGCGGGCCTGCTGCCGGCGGAGGCACTCAGTGCCCTGGCCGCTGCCGCCGGCATCGATCTGCAGCAGCGCCCCCAGGACCTGGAGCCCCAGCGCTGGGTGGCGTTGGCGGAGGGCTTGAATCAGGCCGAAGCCTCGGCGCCAGCCGCCCCTCTCAGCGCAGACAAGGCGAGCCTCCATCCCGATCCGTAGTCCAACGCAACCCATGGCAGCACTGAGCCGCAGCCTCACCGTTCTCGCTCCCGCCAAGATCAACCTGCACCTCGAAGTGCTCGGGTTGCGGCCGGATGGCTTCCACGAGCTGGCGATGCTGATGCAGAGCATCGATCTGGAAGACCGGCTGGTCCTGCACGAACGGGACGATGGCCGCCTCCAACTGAGCTGTGACCGCCCGGGACTGCCCACGGACGGCACGAACCTGATCAGCCGCGCCGCCCTGCTGCTGCAGCAGCGGCTGGAGGGGCCGCTGCGGGGCGCCGACATCCACCTGGAAAAACGCATCCCGATCGGAGCCGGGCTGGCGGGAGGGTCGAGCGATGCGGCTGCCGCCCTGGTGGGCCTGCACCAGCTCTGGAACATGAATCTCCCCCCGGCGACCCTGCTGGAACTGGCGGCGGAGCTGGGCTCCGATGTGCCGTTCTGCCTCGCCGGGGGGAGCCAGCTGTGTTTCGGGCGGGGAGAGCAGCTGGAGCCGTTGCCGGCGGCAGACGATCCCCTGGCCGTGCTGCTGATCAAGGATCCAGCGGTGAGTGTGTCGACACCGTGGGCCTATGGACGCTGCCGGGAGTTGCGCGGCGACTTCTACCTCGACTGCGAGGCCGACTTCGAGCAACGCCGGGAGCACCTGCGCGGCGGGCCGCTGCTGGCCGCCCTGCGGGGGGAGCGCGGATTGCCGCCCCTGCGCAACGATCTGCAGGCCGTGGTGGAGCCGGAGCAGGCCAGCGTGCGCGAGGGCCTGGCTCTGCTGCGCGGCCTGGCCGGCACCCTCGGTGTGGCGATGAGCGGATCCGGGCCCAGCCTGTTCGCTCTGTTCAGCAGCGCCGCTGAAGCCGCTGCGGCCCAGCAGCAGCTCGCTCCGGCCCTGCAGGCCGCGGGGTTCGACGCCTGGTGCTGCCGCTTCACGCCGGCAGGTGCCAGGGTCATCAGCAATCAGGCCATGCCCCCGGCCGGCTCCGTCCCCGATCCCGACGCCCCACGATGAGCGACCCCCAGCAGACCGACCCCGGCAGCGCCTCCGGCAACAGCTCCAGCAGCGGCATGCCAGCGGCCGCCGCCTCACCCACCGCTCCGCCCCGCAAGGGGCCGCTCAGTTTCCTCTCCGGTGCCGTCACCAGCGGCGCCCTGGCCTGGGTGAGCCTGCTGCTCAGCCAACGGGTGGTGACCTACTTCGCCCTCCATCCGCCGCACTACAGCAAACCGTTCGCCCAGAGCATCGGCACCGCCATGAAGACCCTGATCGTGGGCATGAGCTTCCTGGCCACCTTCAGCTTCGCCTTCGTGGGCCTGGGCCTGTTCCTGGTGTTCATTCGCAGCCTCTTGCCCGCCAGCTCCACCGAGCCTTCCTAAGGTTGCTGCCACCACCGGTTCCCCCACCGCTGCGATGACCCCTCACGATCTCGGCCTGCTGGCCCTGCTGCTCTCGCCGGGGATGATCCTGTCGGTGCTCCTGCTCGCCACCTTCGCGGCCGGCGGCTGAGCGGCACCGGCTTCACCCTGGCAGCCCTCAGACCAGCGAGCCTGCACCTCCCCTCCAACGCAGCGAGGCTGCGACTGGCGGGCCTGAGATAAGTTGGCCCCACTTCCGGCACCTGCGCCGGGTCCGCATCTCCCCTGTGGCAGAAACCCTTCTGTTCAACGCCCTGCGCGACGCCATCGACGAGGAGATGGCAAAAGACCCCACCGTCTGCGTGTTCGGCGAAGACGTGGGTCAGTACGGCGGCTCCTACAAAGTCACCAAGGACCTCTACGAGAAATACGGCGAGCTGCGCGTGCTCGACACCCCGATCGCGGAAAACAGTTTCACGGGCATGGCCGTGGGCGCCGCCATGACCGGCCTGCGGCCGATCGTGGAGGGCATGAACATGGGCTTCCTCCTGCTCGCCTTCAACCAGATCTCCAACAACATGGGGATGCTGCGTTACACCAGCGGCGGCAACTACACGATCCCCACGGTGGTGCGCGGCCCCGGCGGAGTGGGTCGTCAGCTCGGGGCTGAACACAGCCAGCGGCTTGAAGCCTATTTCCATGCCGTGCCCGGCATCAAGATCGTTGCCGTCAGCACCCCCACCAACGCCAAGGGCCTGATGAAGGCCGCCATCCGCGATAACAACCCCGTGCTCTTCTTCGAGCACGTGCTGCTGTACAACCTCAGCGAGGAGATCCCTGAAGGCGATTACATCTGCGCCCTTGATCAGGCCGATGTGGTGCGTGAAGGCAAGGACGTAACCATCCTCACGTATTCCCGCATGCGCCACCACTGCCTCAAGGCAGTGCAGCAACTCGAAGCCGAGGGTGTTGATGTGGAGCTGATCGATCTGATCAGCCTCAAACCCTTCGACATGGAGACGATCAGCCGATCGATCCGCAAGACCCATCGGGTGATCGTGGTGGAGGAGTGCATGAAAACCGGTGGCATCGGCGCCGAGCTGATCGCCCTGATCACCGAACACTGCTTCGACGATCTCGACGCCCGTCCCCTGCGCCTCTCCAGCCAGGACATCCCCACCCCCTACAACGGCGGTCTGGAGAACCTCACGATCATTCAGCCCAGCCAGATCGTGGAGGCCGCCGGGCGCCTCAAAGCAGGCACCCTCTGAGATGGCACGCCAACAAGGATGGGTGGCCCTGATCCTGGCCCTGGCGATTGCCGCCGGGGTTGTCCTGGTCACGTTTCCGCTTCAGCTCGGCCTCGATCTGCGCGGCGGCAGCCAGCTCACCCTCCAGGTGATGCCGGCCGGCGCGATTCGGCAGGTGCAGGCCGAGCAGCTCGAAGCGGTGCAGGAGGTGCTTGATCGCCGCATCAACAGCCTCGGGGTGGCCGAATCCACCCTGCAGCGCGTCGGCGATGACCAACTGCTGCTGCAGCTGCCCGGTGAGCAGGATCCCAGCCGCGCCGCCAGGGTGCTGGGCACCACGGCCCTGCTGGAGTTCCGGGTCCAGAAACCTGGCACAGAGCAGGAAATGCAAGGGTTGCTGCGCCTGAAAACCCAGGCCTCCGCCGTGCTCGGCCGGCTGAAGAACAGGCGCCCGGCTGATCCTTCCACCCCCGGGCTCCCGCCGGGCGCCACGCCCCCGCCAGCCCCCAGCTTCCCCGCTGAGGAAATGGCCAAGGCCTTCAGCGCCCTGGGCCTGGAAGTGCCGGCGGGAGCCAGCGAAGCTGACCAGCTCGAACTGCTGCTGGCCGAAGTGAACAAGCGGGTCGTGGCTCTCTATGAACCGGCCGCCTTCACGGGCCGCGACCTCACCGGCGCCGGTCGCCAACAGCAGGCCAACGGTACCGGCTGGGATGTGACGTTGAACTTCAACCGCGCCGGAGGAGAAGCCTTCGCGCGCCTCACCCAATCGATCGCGGGCACCAACCGACTGCTCGGCATCGTGCTCGATGGACGCTCGATCAGCGAGGCCAGCGTGGGCGAACAGTTCAAGGCGGCCGGGATCACCGGTGGCGCCGCGAGCATTTCCGGCAACTTCACCGCTGAAGAAGCGCGGGATCTGGAGGTGCAGCTGCGCGGTGGCTCGCTGCCCCTGCCGATCAAAATCATCGAAGTTCGCACCGTGGGGCCCACGCTCGGGGCCGAGAACATCCGCTCCAGCCTGGTGGCGGCTCTGGGCGGCCTGGCGCTGGTGGCGGTGTTCATGGTGGTGGTCTATCGCCTGCCCGGCTTCGTCTCGGTGCTGGCGCTGCTCCTCTACTCCCTGTTCAACCTCGCGGCCTACGCCCTGATTCCGGTCACGCTGTCGCTGCCAGGCATCGCTGGGTTCATCCTCAGCGTGGGCATGGCGGTGGATGCCAACGTGCTGATCTTCGAGCGGGTGAAGGAGGAGCTGCGCGGCGGCAACAGCCTCATCCGCTCGATCGACACCGGTTTCTCGCTGGCTTTCTCCTCGATCATCGACGGCCACGCCACCGGCCTGATCAGTTGCGTGGCCCTGTTCGCCCTGGGCACCGGCCTGGTGAAAGGCTTCGCCGTCACCCTGGCGATCGGCCTGGTGCTGAGCCTGTTCACCGCACTCACCTGCACCCGCACCCTGCTGCGGTTGCTGATGAGCTACCCCTCGCTGCGACGACCCACCTACTTCCTCCCGGTCCGTGAGCTTCCGTCCTCTGCTGCCTGAATGACCATGAGTCCCACAGCCGCGGATCCGGTTCCAGAGATCCGTTTTTTCCGCATCAATCGCTATCGCCGCCTCGCCTGGGGGGCCTCTGGAGCCGCCTGTGTGCTGAGCCTGCTGGGCCTGCTGCTCAGTTGGCTGAATCCATCGATCGGGCTGCCACTCAAGCCGGGCCTCGACTTCACCGGTGGCACCCGCATCCAGCTGGAGAGGGCCTGTGGCGCCAGCTGCTCCCCCCTCACGGCACCGCAGGTGGAAGAACAGCTCTCCCAGGTGAAATTGCCTGTAGAAGCTGGTGCAGCCGCCCCCCAACTTGAGCGCGCGCCACTGCAGGTGCTTGACGGCGGACGATCGATCGATCTGCGGATGCCCACCCTCAGTGCCGTCCAGAGCACGGCATTGATTGAACAGCTCAGCAGCCGGATCGGGCCATTCCTTCCGGGTGACACCTCGATCGAAACGATCGGCCCCACCCTGGGCGACCAGCTCCTGAAAAGCAGCCTGTTATCCCTGCTCGTTAGCTTCGCGGCGATCGCGGCCTACATCACCTTCCGTTACGACCGCCTGTTCGCCTCCCTGGCCATCGTCTGCCTGGCCCACGACGTGCTGATCACCGCTGGGCTGTTTGCCTGGCTGGGCCTCCTGCTGGGTGTGGAGGTTGATTCTCTGTTCGCTGTTTCGCTGATCACGGTGGCGGGGTATTCCGTCAACGACACCGTGGTGGTGTTCGACCGCATCAGGGAGCAGAAATCCTTGCTCGGTCACCTTCCCATCAATGATCAGGTGGATGTGGCAGTGGATGTCACTCTCACCCGCTCGCTCTACACCTCGCTCACCACCTTGTTGCCTCTGCTGGGCATGATTTTCTTCGGCGGCAGCAGCCTGTTCTGGTTTGCCGTGGCGCTCGCCACTGGAATCGCCGTCGGGAGTTGGTCGAGCATCGGCGTGGCGCCCACCCTGCTCAGCCTGATCACAGCATCGAACCGGGCGCGCAGCCCGCTGGCATGAGCCGCATTCCCTTTGTGCCGGTGGTGCTCGTGCTGCTGGCGCTGCTTGAACTCAGGACCGAATTCCTGCTGCTCAGTGATCACTTCACCATGGCCGCCGTGATCGCCGCGGTGGGCCGCCATCCCCTGCCGATCGGCGTGCTGGTCCTGGCGCCTGAGCTGTTCAACCGCTTCCGCTGAACGCAGCAAGCGTGTGGATCGCAGCGATCCGTGGGTTGGGCAGCGATCACAGCCACACTTCGCCCCCTGCCTGGGAAACCAGCTAAGACGCTTCCAGCGTCCAGCGGTCCATCACCTGTTCCACCAGCACCTTCTGGCAG
The DNA here is from genome assembly GCF_002252635.1 of Synechococcus sp. MW101C3. Taxonomy (NCBI): domain Bacteria; kingdom Bacillati; phylum Cyanobacteriota; class Cyanophyceae; order Synechococcales; family Synechococcaceae; genus Synechococcus; species Synechococcus sp. MW101C3. The sequence goes on along the minus strand of NZ_NQKX01000008.1, from coordinate 99,121 downwards.
ATCACCTGCAGCACCACCACCAGCGGCAGGGCCAGCAGCACCCCGGGCAGGCCCAGCAGGGCGCCCATGCAGAGCTGGGCCATCAGTGCCACTGTGGGCAGCATGTTGACCGTACGGCTGAGCAGCACCGGCGTGAGCACGAAGGCTTCCAGGTTCTGAAGCAGCAGGCGCAGCAGCAGCACCTGCAGCACCTTGGCTGGGGAAATCAGCAGGGCCACCGCCAGTGGCAGCAAGGTGGCGGCCGTGGGACCGATCGTGGGCACAAAGGTGAGCAGGCCACACACCAAGGCGCTGAGCAGGGCCAGCGGCACCCTCAGCAGCGCCAGGCCGGCCCAGGTGAGCAGAAAAACGGTGACGGCGGAGATCGTCATGCCAGCCAGCCAGCCGCCCATGGCCTGACGGCAATCGTGCAGCAGGCTCTCCATGCCGGGGCGGGCAAAGCGCGGGGAAACGGCAAGCAGCAGGCGCTGGTGGCTGCGGGGATCGAGCGCGAGCAGCAAAGCCAGCAGCACCATCAGCAGCACCTGGATGGTGGTATTGGCGGTGCTGCCTGCCACCCCCAGCAACTGGGTGCCGAGCGGTTGCAGCCTGTCCAACGTGGTGAAGCTGGCGAACTGCTGCTCGAGGCTCTGGAACCCCTTGATCCCACCGGCCAGTTCCCCCAAGCGCTGCACCAGCTCCGGCACCAGACGCGTGAATTCACCGGCCTGCTCCACCAGCTCGGGCAACAGCAGCTCCGACACCTTCCAGCCCAGCAGCACCAACACCACGAGCACCGACAACAGGGCGGTGGGCCGGTTGATCGGCAGCCGCCGGCGCAGCTGGGTGACCGGCACATCGAGCGCTACGGCCAGCACCACGGCTCCGAACAGCACCAACAGCACCCAGCGGAGCTCCCAGAGGAGCAGCCCCAGCACCACGAGGCCCAGGAGTCCGAGCACAGCGCGAGGCTTCATGAAAGCCGACGCTGAAGCTGCCAGGGGTTGAGCACGTCGTGGATCAGTACTTCACGAATGATCACCTGTAGACACACCGCCAACGGCAGCGCCAGCAACAATCCGATCGGTCCGAACATCACCGTGAACAGGAACTGGGCGCACAGGGTGAGGCCGGGTAGCAACTTGAGCTGGTGATGCATCACCGAAGGAGTGATCACATAGCTCTCCAGATGCTGGATGACCAGATAGAGGCCAAGCACCGCCACCGCTTTCCAGGGGGCATCGAGCAGCGCCACCGACATCGGAAAGATGGTGCTCAAGGTGGGTCCCACATTGGGGATCACGTTCAGCAGGCCGGCCAGCAACGCATTGGCCACCACAAGATTCACCCCCAGCAGCCAGAGGCCGATGCCTGAGAGCAGCGCCACGAAGCAGGAGCTGATCAACACCCCCACCATCCAGTCGCTGAGGGCAGTGCCGCAGAGTTCGAGCACGCGGCGGAAGCGGCGACGGTAGAAGGAGGGCACCAGCAACACCGCCACTTCCCTGTAGGCGGTGGGTTGCACTGCCACCATCAGGCTCACGGCCACCACGAACAGCAGCTGCACAGCGCCGCTGCCGAGATTTCCCGCCAGACCCAGGAGCCGCATTGCCCCCTGGCCGATCCCGCCGGCCAGGGCGGCGGTGCTGTCCCCGCCGGCCGGCAACAGGGAGGTCAGCCACTCGAAATCAAGGCGGGTGTCCTGCTGGCCGTAGATCATCGCCCCCCCCCAGGAGAGGGTTTCGCGGCCCATCTTCAGCAGCAGCGCGGCGGCGGCGGGCACCTTGGTGAGCAGCAGTCCGAACTGCTCGGCGAAGGGGGGGATGAGCACCGCGATGGCCACGGACAGCACCACCACCAGCCCGAGCACGCTCACCAACAGCGCCAGCGAGCGGTTGCAGCGCAACCGTTGCTGCACGAATCCCACCAGGGTGCAGATCGCCATGGCCAGTACCACGGCGGCAAAGACCTGAATCACCACACCGCGCAGGCTCCAGAGCAGTGCGGCAGCGGCGATGGTGGCGGCGAACCCAAGCCAGTTCCCGAAGTTCAAGCCGGATCCGACTCCGCAGCAGGGGCTCCAGCGTCAGCCTCGTCGTCCTGGCCGGCGAAGCCAAGGCCGTGGCCCGCGGCATAGCGCTCCGCGAAACGCATGAAGCGCTCGAAATCTTCTTCGTTCTTCCAGGTGTAGGTGGCTTCGATGGCGCTGGCGCGGCCGTTCACGAAGCGAGCCTTCACCTCACGGGTCACGAGCTCCCCCTCTTCATCAAGGAGGAACATGCCGGTGATGTCACCAATGCTTTCGGGGGCCAGTGCTTCCGGCTCCTCGAACACGAACATCGCCTGGCCGGTGCGGCCGTCGCGGGAGCGGGTCAGCCGGATGTCGGGAATCACGGGTTCGTCCACCCCGCGGAAGAACTGAATAGCCGTCATCGCAGAGGGGTGGAAAATTCGATCCTAGGCAGAGCCGGATCGGCGCTTCACGGTGCGTCGTCTCCGACCCGTAGGGCTCGGCTGACATAGTGGGCAACACGCTGGCCCTGCTCTGGCTGGCTGAACGCCATGCTTTCCGGACCACCCGCCTCTGCCACGGTCACAGCCGATCAGCTGCTGGAGCGGTTCCTCAGCGCTTCCCCACGGCAGCAGCGCAGCCTGCTGGCCCAGCTGGAGGCACGTCGCACCGAGCTGCGCCCTCTGCTGATCGATCGCCTAGCGGGGCTTGATGCCAGCGGCGACGACTGGGTGCCGGGCGCCTTGATCCACTGGCTGTTGAGCGAGACCGACCCCCTGGCTGCCGATTTCCGCGGCCGGTACCCCCAGGGGTGGCTGGAAACCCCTACCGGCAGCGGCATCGACTACCAGCCTCTGCAGGCGGCCCTGAGCGAGCAGGCCTTCGAGCTGGCCGATCGCTGCACGAGCTCGATCCTGCGCCAGCTGGCCGGGTCCGCCGCCGAGGCCCGCGGGTACGTCTATTTCAGCGAGGTGCCACCGATCAGCGGCATCGATCTGCAGACCCTCGACCGGCTCTGGCTCTGCTACTCGCGCGGACGCTTCGGCTTCTCCGTACAGGGGCGCCTGCTGCAGGCCTGCGGCGGCCGCTGGGAGCGGTTGTGGCCCAAGCTCGGCTGGAAGGAGGAGGGCCTCTGGACCCGCTACCCCAAGGCTTTCACCTGGTCGTTGGAGGCACCGGATGGGCATATGCCCCTGATCAACCAGCTCCGGGGCGTGCGGCTGATGGATGCGCTGCTCAGCCATCCGGCGCTGCAACAGCGCGTGAAGGGTGTCGCTGAGGGCAACGGCGCACGGCGTTAGGGTCAAGCCAGAGCGGAAAGCGGAGTCGATGCCCCGGCCATTGGTCCCATCCCTGCGCTGGACCGATTTCATCACCCCTTCCACCCTGCAACTGGCGCCGCTCCTGGAGCTGCTGTTGGAGCCGATGCGCAGGGCCCACAACCTGGCCCAGCTTCAGCTTGGCTTGCAGGAAGCCCTGGTGAACGCCGTCCGCCATGGCAACGGCGGCGATCCGGGCAAGTGCCTGCGCATCCGTCGCATCCAGACCCCGCGCTGGATGATCTGGCAGATCCAGGACGAAGGCACGGGCGTGCCGACAGCGCGGCGCAACAGCGCCCTGCCGGAGGAGCCCGGCTCCTGCTGCGGCCGTGGATTCTTCCTCATCCACCACTGCTTCGACGACGTGCGCTGGAGCGACCGGGGCAACCGCCTGCAGCTGGCGGTGCAGATCCGGCCCGAACGGGGCTGAGTGCTCAGCAGGGTCCTTGGTTGGTGCCCACGACCTGAGGATCACTGCCTGCGGATCGCTGCCGGATCAACACGACCGGATGATCCCTACCGGGAGCCGTGCCCATGGCTCGGGCAGCCGGGGTCGCTTCGCTCCCCTTTCAGCCAGCCCAGGCCGTGCTCCAGCAAGGCGATCGCCTCCGCATGGGCGACAGGGTCGCGGCGGTGGGCCGGACTGGCCTCGCTGAGCAGATGCACCAGCGCCGAGGCGATCTGCTCGGCCGCGCGCCTGGGCTTCTGGCTCTTGTGCGCATGCCAGTCGCGGCCATCAATCACCAGCAGACGCTGCAGCTGCTCGGCCAGCTCACGGCTGCCCGGCGGCCATCCGGTTGCGGGGCCAGTGCCGGAGGAGGGCTCTGTGCTGGTGGCGGGGTTGGTGCCGGTGCCGGTGGAGGGGCCGGTGGAGAGGGCAGAGCTGCCGGAGGGCATCGGCACTGGACGAAACCAAGGGGAGGGATCCATCCTGGCGGCATGACCAGCGGTTTGACCCCTCGCAGCCGTCCCTCCAGTCGCCAGGCGGGGGGATGGCTGCACAGCCTCTCACGCATGCTGGCAGTGGCCGCCCGGGCCGAGCGGCTCAAGCCGGACGACAACAGCAGCGGCGCCCGGCGCCTGCGCCAGCGGCTTGAACTGGGCCAACGCCTGCTCGACCCGCTGCCCAAGGCCCTGCGCACCTCCAACTGGCAGGAGGAGGTGGTGTGGAAAGCCCTGCGCTGGGGTGGAGCCGGAATGCTGCTGGCACTGTGGTTGAAGCGCTGAGCAGCCGTCTCAGGCCGTCACCGCTGCCTCGCGAGGGCGTGTGGCGCACCAGACCCGGGTCATGAAATGCGTCTGGGCCGTGACCGCCTCAAAACCGGCCTGTTGCAGCCGGGCCTCGATGTCGTCGCCCACGTAATCGCGGTAATAGGGCTCGTGGAACACACGGCGGAAGTTCTCCATCGCTGCAGAGAACTGGGGCGAGTCGGCCAGCTGGATCGAGTCGGCCAGCAGTAGGACCCCTCCCGGCTCGAGCACCTTGAAGCAGGCGTTGATCACGTTCTGCCGCGCCTCGGCGGGAAGTTCATGGAGCAGGAACACGCAGGTGACGGCCTGGAAGGAGCCATCGGCGAACGGAAGGGCCTCAGCATTGCCCTGCACCAGCTGGGGCAGCTCACCCGGCAGCTGGCTCAGGCAGCGGTTGGCTTCACGGAGATAGGCGGCCGAGAGGTCGAGGCCCACCAGCTGCACCCCGGGCAGGGCCCCGCGCAGCTGGCGCAGGGTGCGGCCCGTGCCGGCGGCCACATCAAGCACCCGCAGCTGACCCGGACGACGATCGGCGAAGGCGCGCAGGCCCCGCTGAAGCGGCGCCAGCAGACGGCGACGCATCGGATCGGCGGTGCCGTTGAACAGGATCTCCACCTGCAGGTCGTAGAGCGCGGCGGAGTGGTCGCTCAGGTAACCGTCGGTCTGGTGGTGGAAGTTCTGCAGGTAATAGCCGGGGTAGTTCTCCGGCTCCACATCCCGCGGCAGGTCGCGGACATTGCGCTGGCTGCGCCGGCTCCAGATGTTGGGCAGGTCGAGCCAGACCAAGGGGTAGCGGGTGGCCCAGTCAAGCCAGGGGGCATCGAACAACAGCGAGGCGGGATACACCCCCCGCTCCGCTTCCTGCCAGTCGAGTTCCAGCAAGCGGTCCATGGAGGCGCGCAGCTGGTTGAGCATCTCCGGTGGCACCGGTACGGTCTTCGGGCCCCCGTCGGCGGCCAGCAGCTGCCCCAGACGGGTGCTCAGCTCCTTGTGCGCCACTCCCACCAAGCTCTTGCCTTGCTGGAGGGTCTGGTACGCGAGCTTGCTCACGGCATCGGGCATGGCGGCGCGGGAACATCCCTTCACATCGGCTTCATTCCAGCGGATCGCCGCGGAGGTCGCGAGCCCCACGCGCCCGAATCTTCCGGCGAAACCGGTCCGATCGCGGGCTCAGACCGACCGGAACGGCTCCCCTTGAGGTGGGGCCAGCGGCAGTCGCCGCCGCTGTCGCTGGATCCAGAAGGCAATCCAGGCACTGCTGAACACGTCACCCTCCAGCAGGAAGGCATGGTCCGTGGCCAGAGCCTCCAGCGCGGCGAGCGGGTGCGTGGGCAGCGGCGGGAACGGGTCTGGCTGGGCCTCCGCCGGCGGATGGGAGGGCTCGAGCGCCTGGATCCCGCCGGGATCGATCTGGCGGCGGATGCCATCGAGGCCCGCCAGCAGCAGGGCGCTCCAGGAGACGTAGGGATTGGCAGCGGCCTCAATGGCCACGAACGCCAGTCGCTGGCTGGCCGGCGTGGGCCGGGCCACCGGCAGACCTACCACGGTGCTGCCAACCCCTGGCGCGTAGGCCCGGCGCAGTGGCGCAGCGCTGCCGGCGCCCCCCCAACCGCCATCGATCGACGCACCGGTGCCGGTGAGGGCAAGCAGGGCCGGGGCATGCAGCAACAGCCCACCGATGTACCAGCGGGCCGTCTGGGAGAGATCGGCGCGGGTGCCTTCGCCGTAGAACAACGGCAGGCGGGCCTTGCGAAGGCTCTGGCTCACCGGCAGGCAGCCGGCCGCCTCCGCCGGCCGCTCCGCCGCCACCAGGGCCGCTGACAGCCCGCAACAGGCGGCCAGATGATGGGCGGTGTAGCCGAGCCGCATCAGGCCATCGGCAGCGGGAAGCAGCTCCGCGGCCTGCAGGGGGGCAGGCGTGCCCAGCAGCGAGAGCAGTTCGCTGCGGAAGGCCAGCGACCGCTCCGGCAACGCTGCTGCCTGTCCGTGCTCCCCCAGGGGGATGCGGCCGGCGGAGCGTTCACCGGCGCCACGCAGCAGCAGATGCGGAGCCACCTGGAACAGGGCCGTGTCCGCCAGGCCAGAGCTGGCCAGCGCCTCGGTGGCGCGGCTGGCCAGCGAGCGGGCGCAGCCGGGATGGCCATCGGAGCGGCAGCGCATCCAGCCGAACAGGCTGAGCGGTGCGGTGGGTAGGAACGGATCACGCCAGGCACTGGCGGCATCGAGCACCACCGCCGCTTCCGGCAGATCCCCTGCCGCGAGCGACTCCCCGCCGAAGCCAGCGGCGGGCAGGGCTGCAACGGACACACCTTCGCTGAAACTGGACGGCTGGATCAGCTCGGCGGCCACGGTGAGGTGATGCCAGCGGCCGGACAGGTCGCAGAGGCCGAGATCGACCCGTTCAATCGCCTGATCACGCAGCCGGCGCAGGACGTCATCGACGGTCAGAGCCATGGGCGAAGGGGAAGGAAGAGGAGCGCAAGTGGGAACCAGCAGACCAGCATGACCCCGGCCCCCGTAGGGCCGGCGGGGCTGAAACAGGCCGAACGGCCTGCGTAACCGTTTCTGTCAGATTCGGCAGATCCCTCAGCTGGACAGGGTTCTGGGCATTTCACAGTGCTAGCTTCCAGCCCAGGTGCGTCGATTTCAACGTCATGCGCGATGCCATCACCGGTCTGATCGGCCGGTATGACCAGCTGGGGCGCTATTTCGATCGGAACGCGATCGATCGCATCTCCGCCTACCTGGCGGAAGGCGAACAACGGCTCATGGCGGTGGAAATCATCAACCAGGGAGCCACCGACATCGTGCGGGAAGCCAGCCGGCGCCTGTTCGAGCAGGATCCCGAGCTGCTGCTGCCCGGCGGCAATGCCTACACCACCCGGCGCCTGGCGGCCTGCCTGCGGGACATGGACTATTTCCTGCGCTACGCCAGCTACGCCCTGATCGCCGACGACGCCACGATTCTCAACGAGCGGGTGTTGAACGGTCTCGACGACACCTACAAGAGCCTGGGAGTTCCCACGGGCCCCACGGTGCGCAGCATCACGCTGCTGGCCGATGTGGTGATGGAGCGGCTGGCCGAAGCCGGTTTTGATCCGGCTCCGCTCGTGCGGGTCCCCTTCGATCACATGGCCCGTGGCCTGTCTGCGCTCGACGTGCGCTGCCGCTGAATCCGCTCCAAGCCGTGTCTGCCCAGGACCAGCTCTGGCCTCTGGGTAGGCTGCAACCCACTTCTTCGACGCCCTGCTGGCCTTGGTCACACAGTCTTCCGATCTCCCGGTGAACGATCGTCATCGGCTCCCCCTGGAACCGATCGCCACCCCCGATCGCCTGCTGCTGGGCCCAGGGCCGTCGAATGCCCATCCCACGGTGCTGGCTGCGCTGGCACGCACACCGATCGGTCACCTCGATCCGATTTACATCGAGCTGATGGGCGAGGTGCAGGAACTGCTGCGTTACGCCTGGCAGACCGACAACCGCCTCACCATCCCGATGAGCGGCACCGGCAGTGCCGCCATGGAAGCCACCCTGGCCAACACCATCGAACCGGGTGACAAGGTTCTCGTGGCCGTGAAGGGCTATTTCGGCCTGCGGCTCGTCGACATGGCCCAGCGCTACCGCGCTGAGGTGGTCACGATCGAGCGCCCCTGGGGGGAAGCCTTCAGCCTCGAAGAGCTCGAAGCGGCGATGGCGCTCCACAAGCCGAAGATCCTGGCGCTTGTTCATGCCGAAACCTCCACCGGTGTGTGCCAGCCGATGGAAGGCATCGGCGATCTCTGCCGCCAACACGACTGCCTGCTGCTGCTCGATACGGTCACATCGCTCGGCGCCGTGCCGGTTCATCTCGACGCCTGGGGCGTGGATCTCGCCTACAGCTGCAGCCAGAAAGGGTTGAGCTGCCCTCCCGGCCTCGGTCCGTTCACCATGGGCCCTCGGGCTGAAGCCAAGCTGGCTGCCCGCAGCGGCAAGGTGCCCAACTGGTACCTGGATGTGTCACTGCTCAACCAGTACTGGGGGAGCAACCGGGTGTACCACCACACGGCACCGGTGAACATGAACTTCGGCATGCGCGAAGCGTTGCGCCTGCTGGCCGAGGAAGGCCTGGAGCACGCCTGGGGCCGCCATCGCAGCAACGCCGAGCGCCTCTGGAGCGGCCTGGAGCGCCTCGGCCTTGAGCTGCTTGTGCCACAGCCCCTGCGCCTGCCCACGCTCACCACGGTGCGCATTCCCGAGGGTGTGGATGGAAAGGCCTTCAGCCTCCATCTGCTCAACCGCCACGGCATCGAAGTGGGCGGCGGGCTCGGCGCGCTGGCCGGCTCGGTGTGGCGCATCGGCCTGATGGGCTACAACAGCCGCGCCGAAAACGTCGATCTGCTGCTCAATCTGCTGGAGACGGAGCTGCCGGCGTTCCAGTCGGGCCGCACGGCCGTCGCTGTCGCCGCTGCCTGAACCAATCCGCCAGGAGCAGGGTGGCCTGCACCTCCAGCAAGCCACCCTCCACCTCCATGCGGTGGTGAGCGCTCGGGTGCCGGGCCAGGTCCACGCTGCCACCCAACCCTCCTCGTTTGGCATCTCCGGCGGCGAACAGCACCCGCCCCATACGGGCCTGCACCAGGGCGCCAGCGCACATCGGGCAGGGTTCGAGCGTCACGATCAAGCTGCAGTCGTTGAAACGCCAGCTGCCACGCATGGCCGCGGCCTGGCTCAACGCCACCAGCTCGGCATGGCCGAGCGGATCCTGATCCAGCTGGCGGCGGTTGCTGCCCCAGCCGAGGCAGCGCCCTTCCCCATCCAGCACCACCGCCGCCACAGGGATTTCTCCCCTGTCACCGGCGCGGCGGGCCTGGCGCAGCAACCGCTCCATCCACAGGCGCTGCTGGGCGGCAGGAACGGGCGGAGGGCTCAGCACAGCGCAGCGGTGGCCGGGTCGGGCACCCAGCGTGTCAGTGCCTCCATGCTGAGGGACGGCAAGGGAGAATGAAGCCCCTTCCTGCACCGCCGTTGGCCGTCACGCCACACCTGCACCAGGCGCTTGAGCCGTTGCCGTTCGCAGCGCCAGGGCAGGCCGATCCGCTGCTGGAAGCGTTTCTCAACGGGGCGGTGCAGCAGCTCTGCCAGTGGCTGGGCACAGCCACCAGCCGCCCGCCACTGCCCGGGCTGAGCCTGTTGCCGGAACTGGAGCCCCGCCGCCACGGCCTGGATGGCACCACGCTGCTGGCCGACCTGCAGGTATTGATGGACGGGGCCTACAACCCCAACCACCCCGGCGCCCTGGCCCACCTCGATCCGCCGCCGCTCACCGCTTCGCTGGTGGGGGATCTGATCTGCGCCGGTCTGAACAACAACCTGCTCTCCGAAGAGCTGTCCCCCTCACTCAGCCGCCTGGAGCGGGGCCTGTGCGGCTGGCTGGCCCGTCGCCTCGGGCTGGGAGACGCCGCTGGCGGCATCCCAGCCAGCGGCGGCAGCCTCAGCAACCTGATGGCGCTGGTCACGGCGCGCCAGAGCCGCGGCCTGCAGCACCGCCCAGACGTGGTGGTGCTGACCAGCACCGACGCCCATGTATCGCTCGACAAGGCGGTGCTGGTGATGGGACTGCCGCCTGAGGCCTTGCTGCGGCTGCCCACCGATGCAGAGGGGCGGCTGGATCCGCAGCGGCTGGAGCAGGCGCTCACTGACCTGCAGCGGGCCGGCCGGCCCGTGCTGGCCGTGGTGGCCACCGCCGGCACCACGGTGCGCGGCGCCGTGGATCCGCTGGAGCCCCTGGCCGAGCTGTGCCAGCGCCATGGCCTCTGGCTGCACGTGGACGGGGCGATCGGTGGCGTGCTCGGCCTCAGCACCGTGCACTGCGGGGGTGTCGCAGGGCTGGGCCGGGCCGATTCGGTCACGTTGAACCCCCAGAAGCTGCTTGGGATCACCAAAACCTCTTCGCTGCTGCTGCTGGCCGAGCCCGACGCCCTGCATCAGACCTTCGGCACCGGGCTTCCCTACATGGAACCCAGCTGGGGAGGCGCCCATGGCGGCGAGTGCGGGCTACAGGGAAGCCGCAGCGCTGAGATCCTCAAGCTCTGGCTTGGCCTGCGTCAGCTCGGGCTCGAGGGGATCGACCAGCTGGTGGGCGAGGCGATCGCCCGCCGCCAGCGGCTGGAGCAGCTGCTGCACGCCGCGGCCCCGGCCGGGGCCCTCAGCCTGGTGGGTGGCCCGTTGCACCTGCTGGCCTTCCGGCCCAGCGGCGCCGATGCCCAGGCCTGCGCCCAGTGGTCGCAGCAGTGCCGTGCGGCGCTGCTGGCGGAGGAGTTGATGCTGTCCCGGCCGCTGCATCAGGGCCACCATCACCTCAAAGCGGTGCTGGGCAACCCCCACACCCAGGGCGAACATCTGGAGCGGCTGGCCGCCGTGGTGGCCCGCTCGCTTCCCGTGCCTTCCGCGCTGCTGGTGCCTACCCATGGCTGATTCCGACAAGCGCGGCCGCTGGGTGGCCATCCTCACCGGGGCGATCTCGATTCTGATCGGGGTGCTCTACCTCGGGCTGATCACGGTGCTCGACGCCCGCGGCCCCCTGCTTCCCCCTCCCCCCGAGGCCCTGGGCGTGGCGGCAGCTGGGGGTCCTTCCGCCGCTGCAACGGCTCCACCACCCGGTTGAAGGCCGCCTGCAGGAAGTCCTTGAGGGCCCCCTCGCGGCGGTTGAGGTCGTAGAGGCGGCGCACCACCTCCTGCATGCCGCCATCACCCCAGTCCTGCCCCTGCTCGAAGTAGGTGAGAAAGCTCTGACCGGCAATGCGGGTGAACCAGGCCGCACTCACCCCCTGCACCGCCTTGCTCACGATCAGCGCCGGCAGGTTGAGGGTGAGGGCGGAGCCGATCAGGGCCAGCCCGCCCTTGATCACGCCAAGACCGGCCAGCGTGCGCCCCACCGACAGGGCCAGATCCTGGCCGGCCTCCCGCGTGAGGGTGACGCCATAGACCTTGCCAAGCTCCACCACCATCTGGGCGTTCACCGCCGCGGTGCCAAGCAGATCCACCACGGGCAGAGGCGTCACCACGAGCACCCCGGCACCGATCCACATGTAGCGATCCACGATGCGTTCGCCGTCGCTGCGGCGCTGGGCGCTGAGCAGGGCCCGGCTGGCCTCGCTCAGCCGGCGGCTCTGCAACAGGATGTTGTCCGCCAGCAGCTCCTCACCGTCCTGATGCAGCACGGTGGCGATCCGTCGCAGCAGGGCATCGATCTCCGGCAGCGGCTGGTGCGGGCGGCCCCCGGGCAGCGGTACCGACTGGGGGGCGGCGCTGGCGGGCAGCACGTCCTCGTCGGCGAGGCGGCCGGAACAGCGGCGGCGCAGCAGCTCAAGCAGGCGGCGCTCCTCCTCCTGGCCGCGCAGATCGCACTTGTTGAGCACCAGCAACAGGCGCTTGCCGAGGCTGGCGAGCGCCTCGAACACCTCCAGTTCAGCGGCGCGCAGGTCGCCGTCGACCACGAAGAGCAGCAGATCGGCGCGGGCGGCCCGTTCCCGCGCCGTGATCTCCCGTTGGCGGCCATCACTGCCTGCTTCCAGAATGCCGGGGGTGTCCACCAGCCGCAGACCGCGGCGCAGTCCCTTGAGCCGCAGGCGGTAGACGCGGCAGTCGCCGGTGGAGCCCATCGCGGCACCCACCTCCCCCACCACTTCATCCAGCAGGGCACGGATCAGGGAGGTCTTGCCGGTGGAGCCGGTGCCGAACACCACCAGCTCGAGATCACCACGGGCCAGCTCCGCCTCCACCCGTTCCCGCTCCTGCCGCAACGCCACGCGCGCCACGTCGTCCCGGACCCGTTCGAGCACCTGATCGATCGCCTGCAGCTGCCGTTCGGCCGCCTCCTGGCGGTTGCCGGGCGCCACGGCCGGCGGTGGCGGCGCTGCCGGCGGGGGGCGGCGGCGCCAGGCCAGCAGCCAGGGGCCGGCAAAGCGGGCCACCAGCAGCACACCACCACCGAGCAACAGCAGGGTGACCGGGCCCACCAGCCAGGCCGGCAGCAGGTAGCTGAGTTGCCAGAGCAGATTGTTGACGGCCTGGATCAGCACGGAGGCCGCCACGACGGCGGCCAGCGCCACCGCCAGCCAGATCCAGAGGCGGAAGCGGGGCATCAGCGCCGGGCGACGGCGGCTGGGGTGCCGCTGGGCGCCGCCCGCATGATGTCGCCCCAGAGGGCAGCGGCCTGGGCGCTGGAGCCACCGGTGGGGCGGTTGTCGTCGTTGCCGAGCCAGATGCCCATCACCATGTGCCGGCGCGGTTCGAAGCCCACGAACACCAGGTCACGCGCCTCGTTGGTGGTGCCGGTCTTGCCACCCTCGTTGCCACCCAGGTAGGCGGCAGTGCCGGTGCCGGAACGCACCACCGCGCGCATCATCCCTTGCATGGCCTTGGCCGTCTGGGGTTTGACCACTTGCCGCCCCGGGCTCACGCTTCTGGCAGTGCGGGCCCGCTGCTCGCGACAGCGGGCGCTGTCGAGGCCGGCACAGGTTTCGGCATCGGTGAGGCGGCGGATGGTGCTGGGCGCATGCCACACCCCGTCGTTGACCACAGCCGCGTAAGCGGCGGTGAGCTCGGTCAGCACCACCTCACTCTGGCCAAGGGCCAGCCCGGGAACGGCATGCAGTGGCGAGGTGATACCGAGGTCTCGGGCCGTCTGCTCGACCGCCTCCAGCCCGACGCGGCGGGCCAGCCGCAGCGCGGCGGTGTTGCTGCTCATCGCGAAGGCCTGCCGCTGGCTGATCGCGCCGCGGCAGGTGCTGGCGAAGGATTGCCCCGCCCAGGTGAGCGGGCCGCAGTCGATGCCATCGCCGGGCTTGGCACCACGCTCCAGCGCCGCCACGTAGGTGAACAGCTTGAAGGTGCTGCCGGGCTGCCTGAGGGCCATGCTGGCCCGGTTGAACTGGCTGCGGCGGTAATCGCGGCCGCCGGCGATCGCCAGCATCCCGCCGCTGCGGCTGTCGAGCACCACCACCGCCCCTTCCGAGGCGCCGCCGCGGGCCAGGGCCCGCCGCAGCTGGCGCTCCACCACCTGCTGCAACGCCGGATCAAAGTGGGTCTCCACCAGGAAGTTGCCCTCCACGGCCACCTCCGCACCCACCAGGGTTTCCAGATCAGCGCGCACCTGATCGGTGTAGAAGGGCGCCGGGCGTCCCTGGCCACTGCGGCAGGCCTTGGGGCCGAGCTGAATCGGCCGGCGGCGGGCCTGGCGGGCCTGATCAGCGCTGATCTTTCCCGTGTCGGCCATCTTGGCGAGCACGGCATTGCGCGCGTCCAGCGCCGCCTGGGGATTGGAGCAGGGATCGTGGCCGTTCGGCGAAGGGAGCAGACCCACCAGCAGGGCCGCTTCATCCAGATCGAGCCTGGCGGTGGGTTTGCCGAAGTAGCTGCGGGCGGCATCCTCGAAGCCCCAGCCCACGCCCAGATACACCCGGTTGAGGTAGCTGAGCAGCAGCTCGCTCTTGCTGAATCGGGCTTCCAGCTGCAGCGCCACCAGCAGCTCGCGCCACTTGCGGGCCAGGGTCTCGCCCTGTCCCACCTGATCGGGGTAGAGGCTGCGGGCCAGCTGCTGGGTGAGTGTGCTGCCCCCCTCCAGCACGCGCCCGCCCAGCAGGTTGGTGACCAGGGCGCGACCGGTGCCGATCGGATCCACCCCCGGATGCCACCAGAAGCGGCTGTCCTCACTGGCCAGCAGCGCATCCCGCAGCACCGGCGGGAAATCGGAGAGGTTCTTGTTCTCGCGGTGTTCGCGCGAATCGGCTGATTGCAGGGGCCGGTTGGCGCGGTCGTAGAGGGCCAGCGGGCCCCGCACCGGCGCCAGGCTGCCGCGCAGCGGCAACTGCAGCGCTGACAGACCCAGCAGCAGCAGGCCGGCCCCGGCAGCGCCCGCCAATGCCAAGGTGCCGGCCCGGGCCAGGCGCAGCAGCCGGGGCATGGGTCGCCGCTGGAACACCAGTTCTGGCAACCCCGGCTCCGAGGGCGGGCCGAGCCGCACCACGTCGCCGTCCCGCAGGAGCAGTGCAGTCACCCGGCTGCCGCGCCAATAGAGGCCGTTGGTGGAGTTGTCATCGCGGATCAGCCAGTCACCGCCCACCTGCTCCAGCAACGCGTGCTGCTTGCTCACCGCCGGATGGTCGATGCCGACCTCCAGGCGGTTATCGCGGCCGATGCGATAGAGGCCGCCGTAGAGCGCCAACCGGCGTGAGGGCTGACCGGGGAGGAACACCTCCAGCACAGCGCCTCCCGCTTCGGGCGGCTGCGCCAGGCGCTGCTTGAGGCGCTCAAGTCCCGCGACCACGGCTCTCCTCCAGCAGGTCGAGCGCCAGGCAGATCACGGCTACGTTGATCGCCACATCCGCCAGGTTGAACACCGGAAAGCGCACCGGCACCAGTTCGAGAAAATCCACCACCCAGCCGAACCGCCAGCGGTCGAGGCCATTACCGAGCGCACCACCCAACAGCGCCCCCACCCCCAGCCACTGCCAGCGGCGCAGGCTGCTCTGGCGATGGATCCACACCCCCAGGCCGATCGCTACCACCAGGCTCACCAGCGCCAGCGCCTTGGTGGAGCCGGTGAACAGGCTGAAGGCGGCGCCGGTGTTGAAGACGAGGCGCAGGCGCAGCAGACCGGGCAGCAACGGGCTGCTGGAGGTGCCGGAGAGGGCCGACAGGGCCCAGGCCTTGCTGGCCTGATCGAGCACCAGCACCACCAGGGCGGTGATCCAGGCGGCGCGGCGGCGATGGCCGGCGAGGCTCATGACGGCCCCCCGTTCACGAGCTGACCAGCAGCAGCCGGCGCAGCGGCACGGCCAGCACCGCCACGGCGCAGCAGAGCATCAGCTGGGGCAGCAGCGGACCGAGGCTGTAGGCGAGCAGCAGATCGCCCAGGCCCCCTCCCCAGCGGCCCACAAGTCCACCGAGCAGCAGGTAGGCGAGGCCGCACAGCTGGATCACCCCCAGGCCGAACAGCGCCGCCCCCATCAGGCGCAGCAGTTCGCCCATGCCGGGCTGGCTGGCCAGGCGGCCGCTCAGCCAGGCGGCCGGGATGAAACCGGCCAGAAAGCCGAAGCCCGGATCGAGCAGGTAGGCCATGCCGCCACCGGTGTGGAACACCGGCAGCACCAGCAGGCCAAGGCTCAGGTAGGCCACCGCCGCCAGCAGGGCCGGCCGTGGGCCGCACACCAGGGCAGTGAGCAACAGGGCCGGCACCTGTGCGGTGACCGGCAGTTCGCGCAGGGCGTAACCCCCATCCACGAAGGGCATGGCAACGGCGACACGGATCAGGCCGCCGCTGATGATCAGCAGAAGTCCGACGATGGCGCCGCTGCAGTTAGCTAAGGCCCGCAAGCAAGGGAGATCTGGTTGGCTCCATCCTGCTGTAGTGGGGGGCAGCTGCACAGCCTTGCCAATGGACGAACCGCCATCCCCTGCCTATGCCGTCGGTGCCCTGGTGCAGCTGGGCGAGCGGCCGGCCTATCTCAAGACCGCCGACCCGATGCCGATGCTGCGACCGCCCGATCTGGTGGACAGCGGAGAGGTGGGTCAGGTGGTGAGCCTCAGAGCACTGGGACAGCTGGCCGTGCGCTTTCGGCGTGGCACCTTTCTGCTGGAGCCCGATCAGCTCTGCGCCGCCGCTGACACGGACCCCACTGCCGAACGCCCCAACGGGTGAGCGGCCCAGGCCCGTTCCGCCATGGCGAGGGCGCCAGCTGGACCGCACAGGCTGAGGCTGGGGGCTGCCAGCAATCTGCGCGCCACTTGCTGCAGGGCGTGGGGGGTGAGCGCTTCGGCGCGGACCACCGCCTCATCGGCGTAGGACCAGGGCAGGCCATGGCCGAGCACCAGCGCCTGGCGATCGGCCACCTGGCCACCCGTCTGGCGGCCAACCGCAGCGGAACCGCGGAACTTCGCGAGGGCGAGCTGCCACTCCGGGAGGGTGAGGGGTTGATCCAGCAGCCGCTGCCATTCGTTCAGCAGCTCGGTGGTGGCCAGCGCCGCCCGCTCGGCTGAACTGGAGAGGTGGCAGACGAACGGGGCGGCCCCGCGGCGAGCCGGCAGGTGCACACCCACGTCGTAGGCAAGGCCGTGCTCTTCGCGCAGGGCCACGAACAGCCGGCTGGACATGCCCACACCGAGATGGCACTGCAGCAGGCGCAGAGCCAGGGAGCGGGGATCGGCCAGGGGCACCGTGGCGGCTCCGAGCATCAGCACCAGCTGCTCGGTGTCCTGCTCCACCGTCACCAGCTCAGGGCCGCCGCAGCCTGCGGGGCCGGCGCCGGGCTGCGGCGCAAAGGTGGTCCAGGGAGAGGGTTCCTGACCCTCATCCGCCACCTCCAGCAGATCCCTCACCGCCTCGGGCGGTTGGCCCGCCATCACCAGCACCGCCCCCTGCGAGCCGAGCCCGGCGGCGGCCTGCGCTAACCGGGGCCGCTCCACGGCGGCGAGCTCATCGTCCACACCCAGGGGGTCATGGCCGTAGCCCCCCTGGCCGTAGAGCTGGCGGCGCAACAGATCGTGGGCCTGCTGGAACGGATCTTCCCGCTGGCGGGCGAGGGTCTGCAGGTTGAGCTGCCGCTCAAGGCTGAGCTGATCCGGCGCCAGCCACGGGCTGCGCACCATGGTGTGCAGCAGCGGCAGCACGGCAGAGGCATCGGCCGTGGCGCACTTGAGGCTGATCACCAGGGCGTCTTCGCTGGCTTCGCAGCGCAGTTCATCGCCGAGGCCCTCCACCAGATCGGCAATCGCCTCGCCACTGAGGTTTCCGCAGCCGCGGGTGAGCAGGCCGGCCAGCAGCTGGGCGCGACCCCGCTCACCGGGCGGGTCGGCAGCGCTGCCGCCCCTGATCCAAAGGCGCGCCGACAGGATCGCCGGGCCAGGGCGCCGGCTCACCCAGACCGGACAGCCGCTGCTCAGGGTGAAGGTGTCAGGCGCCGGCAGGGGGGGGATGGGAGGAATGCTCATGCGGGCAGGGCCAGCACACGGCAGGCGCGCTCAGGGGCGAACAGGGGCAGGATCTCAGCGTGCAGCCGTTGCGGCGTCCAGAGCCGCAACCGTTCGAGCGGCTCCTGCAGGGGCTCCAGCCGCCCCCAGAGGCTCTGGTTGCCGATCAGCCCCGCCACCGGCGAAGCCGCCTCCAGACCAAAGCGATAGCCGTTCGCCACCAGCCGCTGGGCACGCTCCCACTCGCTGGTGCTGGGGGGCGTGGCGCTGAGCTCCTGCCAGACCTTGACGATCTCCGCCTCCACAGCCTCCGCCTGATCGGGTTCGCAGACGGCTTCGAGCAGGGCCAGGCTGCCGGCCTCGAGCACGTTGAGATCGAGGTCAACACTTTCCACCAGGCGCAGATCCTCCCGCAACCGCTGCACCAGACGGCTGCGGCGTCCCTCCGCCAGCAGGGTGGTGAGCAGGTCAGCGCCGGCCGTGGCCTCCAGATCGGCAGCGGCGGGCAGTTGCCACACCATCAGCAGGCGGGCCGCCTCCAGGCGAGGGAGCCGGAGGGTGTGGCGGCCGGGCTGCAGCGCGAGGACTGGGGCAGGAGCGGCTGAGGGCGCAGAAGCAGGGGCCGATGGAGTGGCTGGTGTGGTGGTAGCAGGGGGCTCGCCGGGTCCGGCACTGGCGGAGAGGCCTGCAGGATCAGCCAGGTCGGCCAGGGCGCTGCCCGCCACCATGGCCTCGAGATCCAGTCCATCGAGGGCACCGGCCACCGCCAGGCTGCAGGCGCTGGGCCGGTAGCCGCGCCGGTGGAAGGCAGCCATGCGCTCGGGGTTGTGGCGGGTGAGGGCCTCGCGCTCACCGAGAATCGCCAGTCCGTAGGCATGACCTGGGCAGGCCAGCGCCAGCAGCCGCTGAAAGGCCACGTCCTCCGGCTGGTCTTCGCTCTGGGCGAGTTCTTCGAGCACCACCTGGCGCTCCATGTCGAAATCGGAGGCCTCCAGGCGCGGGTGCAGCACCAGATCCAGCAGCAGATCGAGGGCTTCCGCCGCCGCCGCCGGTGGAATCAGCACGTGGTAGTGAACGTCATCGAAGCCGGTGGCGGCATTGCTGCTGCCGCCGAGCGCCTCGATGCGCTGATCGAACGCTCCAGGGGCAAGGGTTTCGCTGCCCTTGAACACCATGTGCTCGAGGAAGTGGGCCAGGCCGGATTCGGCCGCCTGCTCGCTGGCGCTGCCGGCGCGGCACCAGAAATCCAGGCAGACCACCGGCGCCTGCTCCTGCCGCACACTCACCACCGGAACGCCGTTCTGGAGATGGAAGGCCTGGGGCGTCGGCAGGGCCTCATGCAGGGCAGGCAGGGAGCTCAACGGTTCAGATCCTGGCCGTGGGAAGATCAGCATTCTGCTGGCTGAGGCTGCATTGGCGAGCGCCACGATCCCAGCCACCGGCGGGGTGCACCCCTTGGTGGACACGCTGGCGGCAGCGATCCGCAGCAGCTGGCAGGCGCTGCCAGAGCTGGAGCCGCTGGCGATCGCCGACGACCTGGAGGCGATCAGCGGCAGCCTCGATGGCGAGCGGCTGTTCATCCACAACGAGCTGCGCCGCTGCCGCGGCCTGCGCAAGCTGCATCTGGAAACCGCCAGGCTGGGGGCCGGTCTGCAGATCCTTCACTGCGTCTACTTCCCTGATCCCCGCGTCGATCTGCCGGTGTTCGGCGCCGACATCGTGGCCGGGCCGGCGGGGGTGTCCGCCGCGATCGCCGATCTCTCCCCCACCCGCGGTGCGCTGCCGGAGGGCATCGCCGGGGCCCTGGCGGCCCTGCCGGTGCATCCCTTCAGCCAGCCACGGGAGCTGCCGCCCTGGGGCACGATCTTCTCGCCCTACGTGCGGTTCGTGCGCCCGGCAACCGCCCAGGAGGAGGGCTGGTTCATTGAAGAAGTGCAGGGCTTTCTGGCGGTGCTCTCGGCCGCAGCCCAGGCCGCCCACTTTCAATCCTGGGACGATCCAGCTACGGTTGCCCGGTATCACGGTCAGCTGTCGTATTGCCAGCAACAGAAACGAAACGACAAGACGCGGCGGGTGCTGGAGAAGGCCTTCAGCCCAGCGTGGGCCGACCGGTACATCGAGGAGCTTCTGTTCGACGATCCGCCGGAGCTTCCCTGACTCCCGGCCGTCCCCGCGCCCTGCGCCTCGCGATCGCGGCGCTCGTGGTGGCGGGCGTGGCTGCGGTGGCCTGGCAGTTCCGCCCGAAGCCGGCCCCCACGCCGGCACCCGTCGCCAGCAGCCGGCCTGCCGTGGTGGATGCCATTTCGGCGCTGGGCCGGCTCGAACCGGCCGGTGACATCCGCAATCTGGCGGCACCGATGTCGGAGATGGGCGGCAGCCCCCGCATCTCCGAGCTGCTGGTGCAGGAGGGCGACAGCGTGGCGGCGGGGCAGTTGCTGGCGCGCTTCGACAATCGCCCTTCGCTGCTGGCCCGGCGCAGCCTGGAGCGCAGCCGCATCGCCAACTTGAACCGCAGGGTCGCCGTGCTGGAGCGTGAAGTGAACCGCTACCGCCAGCTCGCCCGCAATGGCGCCGTCGCTGCCTCCGAACTGGAAACGCGCGAACTCACGCTGCTGGAGCTGCAGGGCAACCTGCGTGAAGCCCTTGATCAGATCGCACGCACCGAAACCGATCTGGTGAACAGTGAGTTGCGTGCTCCGATCAGCGGCACCGTTCTGAACGTCGAAGCCCGGGCGGGCGAGCGGCCCGGCGACAAGGGCATCCTCCAGATCGGTGCCAGCGACCGCATGGAAGTGGTGGCCGAGGTGTACGAGAGCGACATCCGCCGGGTGAAGCTCGGCCAGACCGCCAGCATCAGCAGCGAGAACGGCGGCTTCGATGGCAGCCTGCGCGCCCGCGTGATCCGGATCAGTCCGCAGGTGCAGCAGCGGGAGGTGCTCGCCACCGATCCCACCGGCGATGCCGACGCGCGGGTGGTGGAGGTGCGGCTCGCGCTGGATCCGGCCGATACCGCGAAGGTGCGCAACCTCACCGGAACCAAGACGATCATCCGCTTCGACCCATGAGCCGGAGCCTGCCGTGATGCGCGTCCCCTTGCTCGGGGATCTCTGGGCCGCCCGGCGCATCCCCCTGGCCTGGCTGCTGCTCACCCGTCAGCCCATGCGGCTGCTGGTGGCGCTGGCGGGGATCAGCTTCGCGGGCATCCTGATGTTCATGCAGCTGGGCTTCCGCGACGGCCTGTTCGACGCCAGCATCACAATCCACCGGCTGTTCGACGCCGACCTGGTGCTGATGAGCCCGCGCACGATGAGCTCGATCAGCATGTCGAGCTTTCCGCGCCGCCGGCTCGTGCAGGCCCTCGGTGACCCTGCGGTGCAGGGGATCACCCCGGTGCACTGGAGCTTCCTGCTGTGGCGCAACCCTGAAACGCTCGCCACCCGTCAGATCCTGGCGCTTGGCTTCGAGCCGAACGATCCGCTGTTCACCGACCCGGGCCTGGCAGCCAAGGCGAAGCTGCTCACCCAGCGCGACCGGGTGCTGTTCGATGAGGCCTCAAGGCCGGAGTTCGGACCGGTGGGTCCGTGGTTCCGCGAAGGGAAGACGGTGGAAACCGAGGTGGATGGCAAACGGGTGCGGGTGGCAGGCCTGGTGGCCCTGGGCCCCTCCTTCGGCGCCGACGGCAACCTGATCACCAGCACCGAAACTCTGCTGCGGCTCAAACCCAACACCCCGCCGGGGGCGATCGAACTGGGCCTGATCCGCCTTCGGACCGGCGCTTCCCCAGAGGTGGTGCAACAGCGGTTGCGGGAGCGGCTGCCCGCCGACGTGACGGTGTTCACCAAGCAGGAGTTCGAGGAAGCCGAGAAGGACTACTGGCGCACCAGCACCGCGATCGGGTTCATCTTCACGCTCGGTGCCGCCATGGGCTTCGTGGTGGGCTGCGTGATCGTCTATCAGATCCTCTACAGCGACGTCAGCGACCACCTGCCCGAGTACGCCACCTTGATGGCGATGGGCTACCCGCTGGTGACCCTGCTGGGGGTGGTGGCCCGGGAGGGCATCCTGCTGGCCGTGCTCGGCTATGTGCCGGCCTACGCCGCCGGCACCGGCCTTTACCACCTGGTGCGCTCCGCCACGCGCTTGCCGGTGGGGATGGAAGCCAGCCGCTCCCTGTTGATCTTCGGCCTGATCCTGGTGATGTGCATGGGCTCCGCAGCCCTGGCCATGCGCAAGCTCGGCGATGCCGATCCTGCCGAAATCTTCTGAGCCCTGCGCCGATGTCCCCCGTCACCAGCACCGTCACGAGCCCAGCCGACTACGGCAGAGCCGATGCCGGCGCCAACGCCTCGGCCATGGTGGAGATCAGCGGCCTCTGCCATTCCTATGGCAAGGGAACGATGCGCCGGCAGGTGATCCAGAACGTGGATCTGCGCATCGACCCGGGCGAAGTGGTGCTGCTCACCGGCCCGTCGGGATGCGGGAAAACCACGCTGCTCACGCTGGTGGGGGCGCTGCGCCAGGTGCAGGAGGGCCACGTGCGTGTGCTGGGCCAGGCCTTGGAGAACAGTGGCCGCGGCGAGCGACAGCGATTGCGGCGCCGCATCGGCATGATTTTTCAGGGCCACAACCTGTTGCGTTGCCTGACGGCCGAGCAGAACGTGCAGATGGGGGCGGATCTGCTGCCGGGGCTTGGCTACCGCGCCCGCCGCGACCAGGCCCGCGAATGGCTGCGGGCCGTGGGGCTCGGCGATCACCTGGGCAAGTTGCCCCACGACCTCTCGGGCGGTCAGAAGCAGCGGGTGGCGATCGCCCGGGCCCTGGCCACCCATCCACGCCTGCTGCTGGCGGATGAACCCACCGCCGCCCTCGACAGCCAGAGCGGCCGCGAGGTGGTGGAACTGCTGAAGCGCCTGGCGCGCGAGCAACAGTGCGCCGTTTTGATGGTCACCCACGATCCGCGCATCCTTGATGTAGCCGACCGGCTCGTGAAAATGGAAGACGGTCGCCTGTCGTCCGCGCCACTGGCGATCGCTGCGACAGCGCACTGAGGGGGCCCGGAAGCTGCGCTCCAGCGGAGCAGCTGACTACAGCTGTGAGCTGCGGCGGTGAACTGCTGCCATGAGCTTCAGCTGAGCTGCCGCAGTGAAACTGGGCCGTCTGAAACGACGGCGATCCAGGGCCGTGCGAAAGGGCAGTGCTGACTAGGCGGGCTGAAGCCGCTCGGAACCCATTGGCTAGAGTGAACGATCTCCCGTACCCAGGTCGTCCATGGCGAAACGCCGGAACCTCAAAAAGGAAAAGCAGGAACGTAACCGCTCCTACGCCCGCAAATTCAAGAAGCGCAAGCTCCGCAACGACGGTCGCGGTGAAGGTGCCGGCAACGGTGTCACCGGCACCGCCAACAACGGTGGCGCCGCCGACTGAGCCGTCGCGCCACGCCCCTTGATCAATGGAAAGGGATCCTGCGGGGTCCCTTTTTTTGCCTCTCGATTCGCCCTCCCCTCCGGCTTCCCCCGTCCTCCCTTCGTTTCAGGCGCATGTTTCTCAGCGTCGTCATTCCCACCTACAACCGCCGGCCCATCCTCGAGAAGGCACTCACCGCGCTGGAGCAGCAGCGGCTCGGAGCCCCGATCGAGGCCTACGAAGTGGTGGTGGTCGACGACGGCTCCACCGATGACACCCCCGCCTGGCTGCGCCAGGAGGCCGGCCGCTTCCCCCACGTGCGGCTGGTGGAACAGGACCATGGCGGTCCGGCGGAAGGGCGCAATCGGGGCGTCGCCCATGCCCGCGGCGATGTGATCGTGTTCATCGACAGCGACCTGGTGGTGAATGACGGCTTCCTGCTGGCCCATGCCGAGGCCCTGGTCGCCTACTGGGAGCGGCACGGCCACCGCCGTTGCTTCACCTACGGCGCGGTGATCAACACCTCCAACTTCGAGGACCCGCGCAGCGAACCCCACAAGCTCAGCGATCTCTCGTGGGCCTACTTCGCCACCGGCAATGTGGCGATCGACCGGGCACTGCTGGAGCAGGCTGGCCTGTTCGATACCGGCTTCCGGCTCTACGGCTGGGAAGACCTCGAACTGGGCGAACGGCTAAGGCAGCTCGGGGTGGAGCTGGTGCGCTGCCCTGAAGCGGCGGGGTATCACTGGCATCCGGCCCTGCGCCTGGAACAACTGCCCGATCTGGTGCGCATCGAGCAGGAACGGGCGCGCATGGGCCTGGTGTTCTACCGGAAGCACCCCACCCGCAGGGTGCGCTTCATCATCCAGTTCACCTGGTTGCACCGGCTGCTGTGGGAGGTGCTCACCCTCGGCGGGCTGGTCAACGAACGCACGCTGCGGCCCCTGCTGGCCTGGTTGATCCGCCGCGGCCAGCCGGGGCTGGCGATGGAGCTGCTGCGGCTGCCACTCAACCGGCTTGGCGTGCGGGCTCTTTACCGGGAAGCAAGGGCCGCAGGGCTGCGCTGAAGGCCCGTTTGGTAATTTGAGTGGTCCCCACAAACCGCACACCTGTCCGTTTCGGGTGTTCACACGATCAAGGGCGCCTCTTTCTCGAGTCGCTTCGTGCTGAACCCAGGCAGGTGGAGGCGAACCCGAAACCCTCCCCACCCATGGCTGTCGTAACCCTCTCCGAAATGATGGAGGCGGGTGCCCACTTCGGGCACCAAACCCGCCGCTGGAATCCCAAGATGTCGCGTTACATCTATTGCGCGCGCAACGGGGTCCACATCATCGACCTCGTGCAGACCGCCGTCTGCATGAACAACGCCTACAAATGGACCCGCAGCGCCTCGCGCGCTGGCAAGCGGTTCCTGTTCGTGGGCACCAAGAAACAAGCCTCCGAAGTGATTGCCCAGGAGGCTGCCCGCTGCGGCGCCGCCTACGTGAACCAGCGCTGGCTGGGTGGCATGCTCACCAACTGGAGCACGATGCGCGCCCGCATCGATCGCCTCAAGGATCTGGAGCGGATGGAGTCTTCCGGCGCCATCGCCATGCGGCCGAAGAAGGAAGCGGCCGTGCTGCGGCGCGAACTGGAGCGGCTGCAGAAGTATCTGGGTGGTCTGAAGAACATGCGCCGCCTGCCGGATGTGGTTGTGCTGGTGGACCAGCGCCGCGAAACCAACGCCGTTCTGGAGTGCCGCAAACTCGACATTCCCCTGGTGTCGATGCTTGACACCAACTGCGACCCCGACCTGGCCGACGTGCCGATCCCCTGCAACGACGACGCCGTGCGTTCCGTGCAGCTGGTGCTGGGCCGCCTGGCCGATGCGATCAACGAAGGTCGCCATGGTGCCCAGGAACCCCGCGACGACGACGAGGGCTGAGGCCCTCCTCCGCCTCCCTCAGCCTCTTCACTCCCTCTCCCTTCTCCCCCTCCGTTTCTGTCATGGCTGAGATTTCAGCAAAGCTCGTCAAGGAACTGCGCGAAAAAACCGGCGCAGGGATGATGAACTGCAAGAAGGCACTGGCCGAAAACGCCGGTGACATGACCAAGGCCGCCGAATGGCTGCGCCAGAAGGGCATTGCCACTGCGGAGAAGAAAGCCGGCCGTACAGCAGCGGAAGGGGCGATCGGCAGCTACATCCACACCGGCGCTCGCGTCGGTGTGCTGCTTGAACTCAACTGCGAAACCGACTTCGTCGCCCGCGGTGATGTGTTCCAGGAGCTGCTGCGCAACGTGGCGATGCAGATCGCCGCCTGCCCCAACGCCGAATACGTGAGCACCGAGGAGATCCCCCCGGAAATCGTCGAGCGCGAGAAAAGCATCGAAATGGGCCGCGATGATCTTGCCGGCAAGCCCGACAAGATGAAGGAGAAGATCGTCGAGGGACGCATCGGCAAGCGGCTCAAAGAGCTCGCGCTGCTGGAGCAACCCTTCATCAAGGACAGCGCGATCACTCTGGCCGAACTGGTGAAGCAGGTGGCCGGTCAGGTCGGTGAAAACATCCAGGTGCGGCGCTTCACCCGTTACACCCTGGGTGAGGGCATCCAAGTCGAAGCCAGCGATTTCGCCGCTGAAGTGGCGGCCATGAGCGGCCCGAGCGCTTGAGCGGCTCCGCCGGAGTCCTCCTCTCCGTGGAGTGTCAGCCTTGGAATCCAGCGCCACGGCACTGACGGAAGCCCAGGCCCACCTGCACCAGCTGCGCCAGCGCATGGAGCAGAGCAATCAGGCCCTGTATCGGGATCTGGCCCTCTACCTCCAGGTGCTGAGGGCCGGCTTGCCGCAGGCAGTCCTGCAGGCCACCTTTCACCTGGCCACCCAGGTGGTGCCGGCGCGCTACACGGCGCTCGACACCGCCGAGCGGCTTGGACTGCAGCAGCGCCTGCAGCAACTGGTGCAGCGCTGCAACGCTCTGCTCACGGTGGAGCAGCTGATCGTGCTGGCACGCCAGGTGCGCTCTGAACAGCAGCGCCTGCGGCGGCGGGAGCAGCGGCGTCTGCTGGCCGCCATGGCTGCTGCCGCTGGGGAAGCTACAGAGTCTTCCCATGGCGATGACACCCCTGGCCCATCCGGCGACGGCTCTGGCCAAGACTCCGGCCAGGCGATGGGCTTGCCCCGCGGTTCCGTGCAGCTGGGCATGGATCTGCCGCTCAGTGCCGATCTGTTCGCCGCCGGCCTGCCGGGCCTGAGCGGGCTGTC
The DNA here is from genome assembly GCF_002252635.1 of Synechococcus sp. MW101C3. NCBI lineage: Bacteria > Bacillati > Cyanobacteriota > Cyanophyceae > Synechococcales > Synechococcaceae > Synechococcus > Synechococcus sp. MW101C3. The sequence continues at coordinate 72,970 of NZ_NQKX01000008.1, read as the reverse complement.
CGGCCTGGCCGCGCTCACCAGCGGCAGCGAGGGGGAAGGCGGCCGCGCCGCTGCGTACGGCGGCGGCGACACGGAGGACGAGGATGAGGACGACGCAGACGAAGACGACGCGCACAGCGGCCACCACGATCCAGACGGCACCGATGCGGACGACGGGCAGAGCTACGACGCCCAGAGCTACGACGACGCAGACGAAGACGACACCGACGATGACGCTCTCATCGACGCCGGCCCCGAAGATGACGACGCTGACCCAGACGGTGTAGGCCGAAACGACGACGTCCGAAACGATGGTGGCCGCAGCCACCGCCGGCACAGAAACCGCTCAGGCGGCAGCCAGGGAGATCGTGCCGCCACTCAGGCCGCCAGTGGTTTCGACGCCGGCGGCGAACCCGCCCATGTGTTCCAGGCGCTGTTCGCGATGGCCAGCGAGGCGATGGGGCGCCTGCCTGCTCCGGCCAGGGACACCGACAACGACGGCGATCAGGATCTCGATGACGACAGCGAGGGGAGCGCCGTATCAGCGTCCGCCTCGCCTACCGGCCCAGACGACAGCAGCGAGGCGCCCTATCTGTTGCCGCGCCAGCCGCTGGAGCTGCTGCACTGGTGGGGCGCCTTCGACCTCGCCCTGCAGCGGCGTCTGCGCAATCTCTCGCACGCGATCAACCTCGAATTGCTGCGCCTGGGCCTCACGCGCAGCCTGCTGCCGGCGAGCCTGCTGGATGCGGTGCTGCGCGGGCAGATCGAAGCACTGCCGGCTCCCGCCAACCTGCTGCGCCTGTCTCTGCCCTTCAGCACCGATGGCATGGCCACGCCGATGGAAGCGTTCGGTCTGCTGCTGCGCGGCCCTGATCTCGAGGCTGAGCAGCCGCGGCTGCGCACCAGCCGGCGCCGGCTGGAAGAGCGGCGCAGCGAACTGCGCACGGTCGCCCGGAACTACCGACACTGGCAGCGGCGCACCCTCGCCCTGGAGGCGGAGCAGCAGTGGTTGCAGGACAGTCGGATGGCAGGTCCGGTTCAGCCCTGACCCCGGGCTCGCCAGCGGGCGATTGGCTGGCCACCCTGCAACAGGCCCTGAGGGTGGAGGCGGAACGCGGTTTCGGCGACCTGCAGGGCCGCCACGAGTGCTTCAGCGCCTTCCTGGCCCGCAGCTGCCGCCAACCACCGGACGGCCTGACCCAGCGACCGGACGATCAACGCGCCCTGGCCGAGCTGGCTGCCGGCTTTGAGGGCTACAGCGGCCTCAGCCCCGCCCGCCGGCAGACCCTGGTGCGCCAGTGCCGCGAGCGGCTGCATGCCCTGCGCCGCTCCTTCGACCCACCGACCACCGTGGCGCCGCCACGGCTGCCGCGGCGCGAGGCGCCCGCGCCTGCGGCGGGCAGCAGAGGTGCAACCAGCGGCGATGCACGCACCAGCGGCGTAAGCAAGGGCCAGGCGGCCATCGAACCCGACACGCCGCTGGGGGCGATCCGTGGCATCGGCGCCAAGACCGCCACCCAGCTCGCCGCCATGGGGTTGCTGCTGGCCCGTGATCTGGTGCGCCACTACCCCCGCGACTACGTCGATTACGCGAACCTGGCGCGGATCGGTGCCCTGCGCGCCGGCGAGACGGCCACCGTGGTCGCCACGGTGAAGCGCTGCCATGCCTTTGCCAGCCCGCGCAATCCCAACCTCTCGATCCTGGAGCTGCAGCTGCAGGACATCACGGGCCGGCTGCGGGTGAGCCGGTTTCTGATCGGCAAGCGCTTCAGCACGCCGGGTTGGCTGAAAGCCCAGCAACGTCAGTTCCCGCCCGGCTGCACGGTGGTGGCCAGCGGCCTGGTCAAGGACTCGCCCTACGGCCCCTGCTTCCAGGATCCGCTGATGGAGGTGCTGGAGCGACCGGATGCGCCGCTGCGCTCCGATCGCATCGGCCGGCTGCTGCCGGTCTACGCGCTCACCGAAGGCCTGAACGCCGAACGCTTGCGGCAGGCCCTGCGCGTCGTGCTGGAGGCGGCGGTGCGTTGGCCCGATCCCCTGCCGGCCGGTCTGCGCCAGCGGGAAGCACTGATGGGCCGTGGGGAGGCGCTGCAGGGGTTGCACGATCCCCGCGACCGGGATCATCTGCAGGCCAGCCGTCACCGGCTGGTGTTCGATGAGTTTCTGCTGCTGCAGTTGCGGCTGCTGCAGCGACGCCTGCAGCAGAGCCGCCGGCCCTCCACGCCACTCTCGGTGAACACGGGCGCCGGCAGCCTGGTGGGCGGCTTCCTGGCGCTGCTGCCCTTCCCCCTCACCGCCGCCCAGCAGCGGGTGCTGGCGGAGATCCGCGCCGACATGGCCCGGGGCCAGCCGATGGCACGCCTGGTGCAGGGGGATGTGGGCAGCGGTAAGACCGTGGTGGCCATTGCCGCCCTGCTCACGGCGATCGAAGCCGGTTGCCAGGGGGCCTTGATGGCTCCCACCGAAGTGCTGGCCGAGCAGCATGCCCGCAAACTCGGCGACTGGCTGCCCCAGCTGCATGTGCGCGCGGCGCTGCTGACCGGCTCCACTCCGCAGCGGCGGCGCCGTGAGCTGCTGCAGGACCTGGCGAACGGCCAGCTGCAGCTGCTGGTGGGCACCCACGCCCTGCTGGAGGATCCGGTGCAGTTCGCCCGGCTCGGTCTGGTGGTGGTCGATGAGCAGCACCGCTTCGGGGTGCGGCAGCGCGACAGGCTTTTGGGGAAGGATGTCCAGCCCCACCTGCTCACCATGACCGCCACCCCGATCCCCCGCACCCTGGCGCTTTCGGTGCACGGAGATCTCGAGGTGAGCCAGATCGATGCGTTGCCTCCCGGCCGCACCCCCATCCGCACGCGGCTGCTGCGCAGCGGGGAGCGCCAGGAGGCCTACCGGCTGATCGCCGAGCAGGTGGCACTGGGGCAGCGGGCCTATGTGGTGCTGCCGCTGGTGGAGGAATCCGAGAAGCTCGACCTGCGCTCGGCGGTGGAGGTGCACCGCCAGCTGAGCGAGGAGGTGTTCCCGCAGCTGCGGGTGGGGCTGCTGCACGGCCGCATGGCCAGCAGTGAGAAGCAGGAGGCGATCACTGCCTTCGCCAGCGGCGCCTGCGATGTGCTGGTGGCCACCACGGTGGTGGAGGTGGGTGTCGACGTGCCGGACGCGAGCGTGATGGTGATCGAGCACGCCGAGCGCTTCGGCCTGGCCCAGCTGCATCAGCTGCGGGGGCGGGTGGGCCGCGGTGCCGCCGCCTCCCACTGCCTGCTGATCAATGACAGCCGCAACGCCGAAGCCCGTCAGCGGCTGGAGGTGCTGGTGCGCAGCAGCGACGGCTTCGAGATCGCCGAAATGGACCTGCAACTGCGGGGCCCCGGGCAGGTGCTCGGCACGCGCCAATCGGGGCTGCCCGATCTGGCCCTGGCCAGCCTCACGGAGGATGGCGCCGTGCTGGAACAGGCACGGGCCGTGGCGCAGGGGCTGCTGGCGGCGGATCCGGAGCTGCAGCGGCACCCGGGCCTGGCCCTGGCCCTGGCCGAACAGCGCCAGCGGCAGGCGGAAGCGGCTCGCTTGAATTGAGCCTGTCCCCTGGTCTGCCGCCGTGCCGCGTCCCTGGAGCTCGGTCCCGATCGAAGACAACGGCGAACCGCTGATCCCACTCCCCCCCGAGCTGCTCCGGCTCGAGCCTCACCCTTATGCGGCTCTCGGGGCCCCCTATGGCCAGGCCGGCTGCCCCTTCCGCCTGCGCCAGGGGGTGGTGGAGCGTCTGCTGCAGGCTCAGGACGCCCTGCAGCAGCAGCAGGATGGCTGGCGGCTGGCCGTGTTTGATGCCTGGCGGCCGCTGGCGGTGCAGGCGTTCATGGTGGAGCACGCACTGCGGGAGGAATGCCGAGCCCGTGGGGTGGATCCCGAGCGGCCGGGGCCGGAGCGCGAGGCCGTGGCCGCAGAGGTGGGCCGCTTCTGGGCCCCGCCCAGTGCCGATCCAGCCACACCGCCGCCGCACAGCACAGGGGCAGCCGTGGATCTCACCCTGGCCGGGCCGGCAGGCGCGCTGCTGGGAATGGGCGGGGACATCGATGCGATCGGCGCGGTCTCAGAGCCTGGGCACTTCGCCGACGCTGCCGCAGAGGATCCCACCGGCCCAGCGGCGAGCTGGCACCAGCGACGGCTGCTGCTGCAGGCGGTGATGGCGGCAGCTGGGTTCAGTCAGCACCCCAACGAGTGGTGGCACTTCAGCCATGGTGATCAGCTGTGGGCCTGGCGCAGCGGCGCTGCGCAGGCCTGCTACGGGCGCTGGACAGGCGCTGGGTCTGGAGAGGGCACGGTGGCGGTGGGCAGCGGCATCAGCTGAAACTCGCGCCAGATCTGCTCCGCCTCCGGCCGGCTGAGATGGCCGAGAGCGGCGCAGCGTTTCAAGGTGGCCTCGCCCATCTCCAGTTGCACCTCCCGCAGGCGGGCCAGCACCTTCGGTGGTTGGCTGGCGAACTGGTTGAGCTGGCGCCGGTAGGCGGCCAGCAGGTTGTCGCGCTTGCAGGTGAGGGGATCCGGCTCGAACGTCTGCACCGGGACGGCAGGTGTGCGTCGGTCCTGGCTGAGGGCTGCGGGCCCGGCCATGGACAGGGCGGCGAGCACAAGAGCGAGCCGCAGCGGCCGGATCAACATCCGACCAGGGCCTCACGCACGGCCACATCACCCAGCTGGGCCACGTGCTCACCGAAGCTGCGCCGCCCACCGGCCGCCTTCCAGCCCCGCAGCAGGGGTTCAAGGGTGCTCTCCAGTTCCGCCAGGGGCATCCGCTCCAGGAAGGGACTGGCCAGACGGGTGAGGTTGGGGGTGCCCCCCAACCAGAGCTGGTACTGCTCCACGCCGCTGCCCACCAGACCGATCTCCGCCATGTAGGGGCGGGCGCAACCATTGGGACAGCCGGTCATGCGCACGAGCACGGGTTTCTCGATCTCCAGGCGCCGCAGCAGGGCATCGAGGCGATCGAGCACCTCAGGAAGGATGCGTTCCGATTCGGTGATGGCCAGACCACAGGTGGGCAGGGCCGGGCAGGCGATCGCATGGCGGGCCAGCAGATCGGGAGCTTCGGGGGCCTGGAAGCCGAGCTCCGCCAGGGCGGAGCGCACCGAACTGCGCTGGGGGGTGCCGATGTTGCAGAGCAGCAGGTCCTGGTTGGGAGTGAGCCGCACCTCCAGCTGGTAGGTCTCCACCAGCTTTCGCAGCCCCTGCTTGCGCTCGCCTTCGAGGCGGCCACAGAGCAGGGGCAGGCCCACGAACCAGAGATTGGCGCTCTGGCGATGCCAGCCCAGGTAGTCGGCGAGGCGGGGGGTGGGCTCGTTCTGCAGGCCGCGGATCGGATGGGGGAAATAGCGCTTGAGCTCCTGCTTGAACCAGGCGATTCCCCGGTCGTGGATCAGGTACTTCATGCGGGCGTGGCGCCGCACCTGGCGGTCGCCGTGGTCGCGCTGCAGGGCAGCGATCGCCTGGACGAGATCGAGCACATGCTCGGCAGCCACGTAGCCGAGCGGATCGGCAGTGCGCGCAAAGGTTTCGTCCTTGTTATGGGTGCGGCCCATGCCCCCACCCACGTAGGCGTTGCAGCCCCTGAGGCGCCCACTCGGATCGGTGAACACCACCAGGCCGATGTCCTGGGTGAGCAGATCCACGGAGTTGTCGCCCGGCACCGTGACGGCCACCTTGAACTTGCGCGGCAGGTAGGTGCCGCCGTAAAGGGGCTCGGAGGCATCACCGCTGAACAGGGCTCCTTCGCGCTGGCGCTCGCGTGCCTCACGCACCGGCTTGTCGGGCTTGAAGCGGTAGCTGTGATCCCCTTCCACCCAGAGGTCGAGATAGGAGCCCTCGGCGGCCTCCGGCGACAGCAGATCGGCGATCTGATCCGCCAACCGACGCGCGGCGGGGTAGCCCCCCTTCTCGAAGGGGGCAGCGGGGGCCATCACGTTGCGGTTGATGTCACCGCAGGCCGCCAGCGTGGAACCCAGCGCGCGCACAATCGTGCCGATCACCTCGCGCAGATCGGCCTTGGCGATGCCGTGCATCTGGAAGGCCTGGCGGGTGGTCACCCGCAGCGTGCCGTTGCCGAGGTTGTTGGACAGGTCGTCCATGGCCAGATAGAGCGGCACCGGGATGCGCCCGGCGGGGCTGCGTAGCCGCAGCATCATTTGCCAGTCCTTTTCACGGCCCTTCTGGCGGTTGTCGCGGTTGTCCTGCTGATAACTGCCGTGAAACTTGAGGATCTGGACGGCGCCGTCCGTGAAGAACGGCTTGTCGTTCTCCAGTTCGGTGGCCAGCGGCTCCTTGAGATGGCCGCTGGCCGCCTTGAGCAGCTCGAACTTGGTGGGTGGCAGGTCGTTGGCAGTCGCTGGTTGCCCAGCCGTTGATTGCCCAGTGGCAGCCAACGGTTGCCCTGCTGCAGGCTTGGTGGATCCACCCTCTGAAGGGCCGCCCTCAGCCTCCCGTTCCCCCACGGACTTGCGAACACGGTTGGGGGTCACGGTCACGTTGGTGCTACCAGGTTGTTTGAAGGTAGCGAAGCAGCCGCGTCGTCACTGGCGTTCAATACAGTCGGTGGCTGTTGAGACACTTGCGTGGCCACGTTCCTGCTGGAGATCGGCACCGAGGAACTGCCGGCGGATTTCGCCCGGATGGCCCTCCCTCAATTGGAGCAGCAGGTGCGCCAGGCACTGAGCGCGCACAAGCTGCCGCTGGAGTCGCTGTGGTGCAGCAGCACGCCCCGCCGCCTCGCCGTGTGCGTGAGTGGCCTGCCGGAGCGCCAGGCCGATCAGGAAGAGGAGCGCAAGGGCCCACCGGCGGAGCAGGCCTTCGTGAACGGGGAGCCGGCTCCCGCCGCCATCGGCTTCGCCCGGCGCTGCGGCGTGGCCGCCAGCGAACTTGAAGTCCGCCAGACCCCGAAAGGGCCGTTCGTCTTCGCCCGCCTGCGGCAGCAGGGGCAGCCCACCTTCGAGCTGCTGAGCGGCCTGATTCCCGGCTGGATCGATGCCCTGCAGGGAAGGCGCTTCATGCGCTGGGGCCAGGGAGACAGTCGCTTCAGCCGGCCGGTGCGCTGGCTGGTGGCCCTGCTTGATGAGCGGGTGATTCCCGTGCAGTTGCCGGCTACCGATCCCTGCATCCAGAGCGGCCGCCTCAGCCGCGGCCACCGACTCGTGCAGTCGGAGGTGTCGATCACGGCGGCGTGCACCTACAGGCAGGAGCTGGCCGCCGCCGGGGTACAGGTCGACCGCCAGCTGCGCGCCCAGTGGATCCGTCAGCAGCTGGAGGCGGCAGCCACCGCCGCCGGCGCCCGGCCCGATCTGCCGGAGGCGCTCTTCGAGGAGCTGGTCGATCTGGTGGAGAGCCCCTCGCTGATTGAAGGCAGCATCGATGCGCACTTCCTTGCCCTGCCCCCCGAGGTGCTGAGCACGGTGATGCGTTCCCACCAGCGCTATGTGCCACTGGAGCCTGTGGGCGCCCAGGCGGATGTTCTGGCGCTCTCGGCCCGGTCCTTACTGCTGCCCAGGTTTCTCTGCATCGGCAACGGCCTGGAGGCGGCGGCCTCAACAGTGCGCCGGGGGAACGAGCGGGTGCTGCGGGCGCGGCTGGCCGATGCCGCCTTCTTCCTGGACGCAGACCGCCGGGTGAGCAGTCACAGCCGCCTCAGTCAGTTGGAGCGGGTCACGTTTGCTGAAGGCCTGGGCAGCCTGAAACAGCGCGCCGAACGAATCTGCTGGCTCACCAACACCCTGTTGGAGGCACTGGCGTTAGCGGACGACGACGCCGAAACCGCCCGCTGCGCCGCCGAACTCTGCAAGCACGATCTGGTCAGCCAGATGGTGGGCGAATTCCCGGAACTGCAGGGGGTGATCGGGGCGAAGTACGTGCTGGAGGAAGGCAAATCGCGCGGCGTGGCCCTGGCTGTGCTGGAGCACTACCTGCCGCGTGGTGCCGGCGATCGCCTGCCCAGCTCCGCTGCCGGAGCGGTGGTAGCGATGGCGGAGCGCCTGGAGCTGCTGCTCAGCATCTACGCCAAAGGGGAGCGGCCGAGCGGGTCTTCCGATCCCTACGGGCTGCGGCGGGCCGCCAACGGGCTGCTGCAGGTGCTCCACGCCCAGGGTTGGCGCCTTGATCTGAACGCTCTGCTGCAGGGCGCCACGGCGCACTGGCAGGCGCTGCTGCCAGGCCTTGGGGTGGATTCCGTCGCCCTGTCACTGGAGCTGCAGGAGTTTCTGCGCCAGCGGCTGGTGGCCCAGCTGGAGGAGGAAGGCTTCGATGCTGACCTGGTAAGGGCGGTGGCGGGTGCCACGGTCCAAGGGGAACGCCTGCTGCGCCAACCCATCGACGCCTGGGAGCGGACCCAGGTGTTGGCGGACCTTCGGGCGAGCGGCGCCCTCAAGGAGGTTCAGGCCGTGGTGCAGCGTGCGGCGCGGCTGGCGCAGCACAGCGAGCTCAGCGGCCAGGTGCTACGGGCTGATGGCGTGGTGGAGCCAGCCCGCTTCACTGCCAGCAGCGAAGCGCAACTGCTGGCAGTGGTGCAGGACATTGAGCCGCTGGCCTGCGGAGAGGCCGGCAGCATCGACTACAGCGGTCTCGCCGCAGCCCTCGGCCAGGGTGCGGGAGCGCTGGCGGCCTTCTTCGATGGCGAAACGAGCGTGATGGTGATGTGCGACGACATCGCCGTGCGCACCAACCGGCTGAATCTGCTGGCGGTCCTCACCAATCAGTCAGAGGTGCTCGCCGATTTCAGTGCCCTTGATGGGTGATCGGCGCTGCCTGTCAACGACAAAGGACCGCCAAGACTCCCCCTGGATTTGGGCAGAGCCCCAGTGAGGCGCTGAGGAGTCAGTTCAGTGACCCATCAGGGCAGGTTCCCGTTCCTCGGCTTCGGTCACGACGGACCCTGCCTCCGATGGGGTGGGGGCGATGTCGGCGGCCAGCCCCTCAGCCTGACGAGGCTGCAAGGAACCGGTGGCGGCGAAGAGCTCCATCTCTGCCTGGGTGCGGACAGCGCTCTTCACCGGCTGGTAGCCGGCGGGGGCCAGCGCCTGGCCGCGAAGCACGGAGCCGAGGGTGAGCAGGGTGAGCTTGATCTGCTGCCACGGGTTCATCATCACCACCCGCTTGTAGAGGTAGCTGTCGAAGGTGAGACGCTGCACATCTTTGTCATCGCACATTTCAACGAAGGCCTCGCGGGCAGCGTCGTTGCGATAGAAGATGTTTTGCAGAAGCTCAAGAACTTTGTAGGTGGCACCGTATTTGCGGTCCCACTTCTTGATGTAGACCTTGAGATCTTTTTCGGTGGGAATCGTTGCTCCAGAGCTGCTGGCTGCCACGATCTGTTCGGCGCACATGCGGCCACTCTTGGCGGCGAAATAGATTCCTTCACCGGAACTCTTGGTCACGTAGCCGGCGGCATCGCCCACCAAGGCCATGCGACCCACCACCCGACGCGGGCGGGGATGCTCAGGGATCGGGTGAGCTTCCACCTTGATCACCTCACCATTGAGCAGGCGGGCGGAGGCCCGTTCCCGAATGCCCTTCTGGAGCCCCTTGATCAAGGCCTGGTTGACCTGCATGGTGCCGGTTCCAACGGCCACGTGGTCGAACTTGGGGAAGACCCAGGCGTAGAAGTCCGGGGACACATCGGTGCCCACATACATTTCTGCGAGGTCTTCGTAGTAGGACATCTCCTCCTTGGGAAGACGGATGCGCTCCTGAAAGGCAATGGCGACGTTGTAGTCGCCAGCATCCATCGCCTTGGCAACGCGGCTGTTGGCCCCATCGGCGCCGACGATCAGATCCACTTCGAGAGTCTTGATCTCACCGGTAGGGCCACCGGAGGAATAATCGGCATACTTGAGGGTATAAGGGCCCTGGCGGTTCTTGCCGGTGTCGATGCTCTGAACCAGCCCGTTGACGAGGTGGGTGCCAAGCTCGGCGGCCCGATTGCGCAGGAAGCCATCAAGCACTTCGCGGCGGCACATGCCGATGTATTCATCGGCGTTGTCCAGATGGATATCCACCTCACGATTGGAGGGCGAGATCATCTTCATGTTGCGCACCTTGCGGTCGATGATCGACTCCGGCAGGTCGAATTCATCAACCATGCAGAGCGGAATCGCACCACCGCAGGGCTTGGCATTATCAAGCTTTCGCTCAAACAACCAGGTTTCGATGCCCGCCTTGGCGAGGACCTCCGCAGCACAGGAACCGCTTGGGCCGCCACCCACCACTGCGACTCGCAACATCTTGAAACCTGCTCCGCTGGAACGATCCTGGGCTGGAAGCTAACACTCCTGTTCCGGCTTTTGAGGCGCTGAAGGGCCTGGCCCCTACGATTGTTTCAAGCTTGTAGCCCCGTCCTTTGCCCCCGCGAATGTCCGCGCGTCATCAGGGCGACGACATCCCGGTGGCTCAGCGCTCGCTGCGCCCCGGACCACCCCGGGGACGATCGCTGCGCGCGGTGCTCGGCACCGTGATGGTGCTGGTGGTGGGCGGTGGCGCGCTGGGTTTTCGCTTCCGCGAGCCGCTGGTCCAGTTGCTCACCCCTCCCCCCGTCCCCGGGATCGATGCACGGCTGGGCAGCGATGGGCGGCTGCTGGGCCACTTCCCCTATGCGGAAGCGCCGACGGACCAGCTCACCAACGTGTCGCCGGGCCTGATGCTGCATACAGAGGCTGCCGTCGAGCTGCTCGCCATGCAGCGGGAAGCGGCCGCCGATGGGGTGGATCTGCGCTTGCTGAGCGGTTTCCGCTCAGTGGATCTGCAGCAGCAGATTTTCTTTGGTGTCAAATCGGAGCGCAACCAGAGCGCCGAGGAGCGCGCCCAGGTGAGCGCCCCACCGGGTTTTTCCGAGCACAGCACCGGCTACGCCGTCGATCTCGGCGATGGCGGCCGGCCCGCCGCCAACCTGAGTGTCGACTTCGAGCGCACTCCCGCCTTCCGCTGGCTGCAGGAGAATGCCAACCGCTACCACTTCAAACTCTCGTTTCCGCGCGGCAATGCCCAGGGCGTGACCTACGAGCCATGGCACTGGCGCTTCGAGGGATCAGCGGAGGCGCTGCGGATGTTCGAACCGGCCCGACAGCTGCAGGGATCTGAGCGGAGCGGGCTGGGATAGGGTGAAGGTTCATTGCAACCGGTAGTGGTTGCGTCAGAAAGGATTGAAGGAGAGATCACGCATGAGCGCCGCTTCCCAGAGCGCACCGATTCGCAATATCGCGATCATCGCCCACGTTGACCACGGCAAGACCACGCTCGTGGATGCCCTGCTTCAGCAGTCGGGGATCTTCCGGGACGGCGAGGCTGTGCCCACCTGCGTGATGGACTCGAACGACCTGGAGCGCGAGCGCGGCATCACGATCCTCTCCAAGAACACCGCGGTTGATTACGCCGGCGTACGCATCAACATCGTCGATACCCCCGGACACGCCGATTTCGGCGGCGAGGTGGAGCGGGTGCTCGGCATGGTGGATGGTGCCCTGCTGATCGTGGACGCCAACGAGGGGCCCATGCCCCAGACCCGCTTCGTGCTCAAGAAGGCGCTCGAGCAGGGCCTGCGGCCGATCGTGTTCGTCAACAAGATTGACCGCGCCCGCGTCGACCCGGAACAGGCGGTCGACAAGGTGCTGGATCTGTTCCTGGAGCTCGGCGCCGACGACGACCAGTGCGACTTCACCTACCTGTTCGGCAGCGGCATGGGGGGCTACGCCAAGCCCGACATGGCCACCGAAAGCGAAACGATGAAGCCGCTCTTCGACGCCATCCTGCGCCATGTGCCGCCGCCGGTCGGAGACCCTGAAAAGCCCCTGCAGATGCAGGTCACCACGCTCGACTACTCCGACTTCCTGGGTCGGATCATGATCGGCCGCATCCACAACGGCACCATCAAGGCCGGCCAGAGCGCCGCACTGATCCGCGACGACGGCAGCATCAAGCGCGGCCGGATCAGCAAGCTGCTCGGCTTCCAGGGCCTGCAGCGGGTGGAGATTGAGCAGGCCAGCGCCGGCGATCTGGTGGCCGTGGCGGGCTTCGATGAAGTGAACATCGGCGAAACGATCGCCTGCCCCGATCACCCCGAAGCGCTGCCCTTGATCCGGGTGGATGAACCAACCCTCCAGATGACCTTCGTGGTCAACGATTCCCCCTTCGCCGGCAAGGAAGGCAAGTTCGTCACCAGCCGCCAGCTGCGTGACCGCCTTCAGAAGGAGCTGCTCACCAACGTGGCGCTGCGGGTGGAGGACACCGACTCCCCTGATCGCTTCTCCGTGAGCGGCCGTGGTGAGCTGCACCTGGGCATCCTGATCGAAACCATGCGCCGCGAAGGCTATGAGTTCCAGGTGTCCCAGCCGCAGGTGATTTTCCGCACGATCGACGGCACACCGTGCGAGCCGGTGGAAACCCTGGTGATGGACGTTCCCGAAGATGCGGTGGGCTCCTGCATCGAGAAGCTCGGCACCCGCAAGGGCGAGATGCAGAACATGGAAACCGGCAACGACGGCCGCACCCAGCTGGAATTCGTGGTGCCGGCCCGCGGCCTGATCGGTTTCCGTGGTGAGTTCGTGCGCGCCACCCGCGGCGAAGGAATCATGAGCCACTCCTTCTTCGAATACCGCCCCATGCAGGGGGATTTCGATGCCCGCCGGAACGGCGTACTGGTGGCTTTCGAAGAAGGCACCGCCACCTTCTACGCGCTCAAGGGCGCGGAGGATCGGGGCCAGTTCTTCATCACGCCTGGCACCAAGGTCTACAAGGGCATGATCGTGGGCGAACACAACCGGCCGCCCGATCTTGAGCTGAACGTCTGCAAGGCCAAGCAGGTCACCAACATCCGCTCGGCTGGCGCTGAAGTGCTCGACACGCTTCAATCCCCGATCCAGATGACGCTTGAGCGCGCGCTTGAGTACATCGGGCCGGACGAAATGCTGGAAGTGACCCCGGAATCGATCCGGCTGCGCAAGCTGCCAGTGAAGAAGGCCGCCAAGCGATGAGCCAGGGGATGGCGTCCCGCCACCCCGGCCCAGTGCCCCCCGCCGACGACCTGACCGCAGACCCCCGTCTGCAGATGGCCGCAGGGCTGTTCAACGCGGGTGAGTGGTACGCCTGTCACGACGTGTTCGAGGAGATCTGGCACGAAACCCAGGGGCCCGACCGAGCCGCGCTTCAGGGATTTCTGCAGATCGCCGTGGCCCACCTGCATCTGCAGCGCGGCAACCAGCGTGGAGCCACGCTGCTGCTGGGTGAAGGGCTGGGCCGGCTGGCACCGTTTCCGGCCGACGCCCTCGGCTTCAACCTCACCCTGCTGCGCGCCCGGGTGGCTGACCGGCTGCACTGTCTGCAACAGGGGAATGACCCAGGGGCCCTCCCCCTGCCAGTGTTGACGCCAGCTGCCTGACCCGCAGACCCCCTGCCGCGAAGCTCGCTCCCTGAGACGGATGCGGGACTCCCACGCCCGCCCCCTTCCTGCCCCTGCCGGAACCATGCCTGAGATGCACCGACGCCGTCGCCCCCCCCTCGCTACCGCAGGGGCGGCACTAATGCTCGCGCTCTGGAGCCTCCATTCCCCCCTGGCGCGGGCGCTGCCGCTGGGGTCGCAGGTGCCCGAAGCGCCCCAGTTGCCGCGGCCGGCGGGCGCCGCACCGGGGGCCCCGATGCCCACCTCGACGTCAGCCCCTGAAGGAACGGTGCTCACGCCGCAGGCACCGATCACGCCCACCGGCCTGGTGACGATCGAATCGGACACGCAGCGCGCTGACAACAGCACCGGCATCGTGACCGCCACCGGCAACGTGAGGATTCTTTACCCCGATCGGCGCCTGGCCGCCACCGCCCGCCAGGCCCAGTACTTCACCCGGGAGGGGCGCATCGTGCTCACCGGCGATGTGGACGTGGTGCAGGAAGGCGGCAACCTGCTGCGCGCCGAACGGGTGGTCTACCTGGTGGACACCGAACGGGTGCTGGCCCAACCCACCGATGGCAAGCAGGTGTTCAGCCAGCTAAGGATCCAGCAGAACGCTCAGCCTGCTGGGCCAGCAGTGCCATGAGCCTTGTGTTGGAAGGGGTGGCCCTGAGCATCGGAGGCCGCCCCCTGGTCAAGGGGGTGACCCTCGCCCTGGAGCCCGGCGAAGTGGTCGGCCTGCTGGGCCCCAACGGCGCCGGCAAGACCACCACCTTCAACCTCGTCACCGGCTTGCTCAAACCGGATCGGGGCCGGGTCGTGCTCGATGGGAAGCGGGTGGAGCGGCTGGCCATGCCGGAGCGTGCCCGTCTGGGCATCGGCTACCTGCCCCAGGAGCCGAGCGTTTTCCGGCAGCTGAGCGTGCGCCAGAACCTGCAGCTCGCCCTGCAACAGAGCGGCGCTCCGGTGGCGGGGCGGCGGGAGCGCGTCGAGCAGTTGGTAGAGGAGTTCCACCTGACCAACTTTCAGCACCGCCGTGGCTTCCAGCTGTCTGGAGGAGAGCGGCGCCGCTGCGAAGTGGCGCGCGCCCTGGCGGTGGGCGAAGCGGGCCCGCGCTACCTGCTGCTGGATGAACCCTTCGCCGGCGTCGATCCGCTCGCCGTTGCCGACCTCCAGACCCTGATCGGCACTCTGCGGGATCGCAACATGGGTCTGCTGATCACCGATCACAACGTCCGGGAGACCCTCTCCATCACCGACCGCGCCTACATCCTCACGGAAGGCAGCCTGCTGGCCTCCGGGCCTTCGGCTGAGGTGGCCAGCAACCCGCTTGTGCGCCAGCACTACCTGGGGGAGGGCTTCCAGCTGTGACACTTGCTCATGAATCCGTGATGGCGCCCAAGCGGCTGCTGCGCCCCGTACTGCTGCTCTGGGAGCGCCTGCCGCTGATGGACCGTTGGCTGAGCGGTGAACTACTCGGCCCGCTGCTGTTCGGCGTGGCGGCCTTCACCACGGTGTCCCTGTCGGTGGGGGTGGTGTTCGAGCTGGTGCGCCGGGTGGCGGAATCGGGCTTGCCGGTGACGGCGGCGATGCAGGTGCTGGGCCTGCGCCTGCCGGGATTCCTGGTGCTGTCGTTTCCGATGGCCACCTTGATGGCCACACTGCTGGCCTACAGCAGGCTGTCGGGCAACAGTGAGCTCACGGCTCTGCGCAGCATCGGCGTGAGCACCAGCCGCATGGTGATGCCGGCCCTGGGCGTGGCGCTGCTGATGAGCCTGCTCACCTTCACGTTCAACGACCTGATCGTGCCCGCTGCCAACCTCCAGGCGGCCGACACACTCAACGAGGCCCTGGGCAGGTCGGTGGCCACGGAGAAGGGCAGCAACATCATTTACTCACGCTTCAGCCTGCGGCCCGCCAAGGATGATTCCGGCGCCGACCGCTACCTCTCTCAGCTCTTCTATGCGCGCAGGTTCGAGAAAGGGGAGATGCAGGATGTGACGGTGCTCGATTTCACCCGCGAGAACGGCACCCAGATCCTGCAGGCCAAGCAGGGAATCTGGAACGCGGAGCAGGGCATGTGGGAATTCAGGGACGGCCAGGTGGTGCTGGTGGGAGGGGCTGAGGGCTCCACCACATCCGCCAGGTTCGACCGCTACCTCTATCCGCTCGATCAGGGGCCGCTGAAACTGGCTGCCCTGCCCAAAGATGCCGCCAGCATGTCCGTGGCCGAAGCCCTGCGGGCCGAGCAGTTGCTCAGAGAGGCCGGCGACCAGAAGGAGGCCCGCCGGATGCGGGTGCGCATTCAGGAGAAATTCGCCTTCCCCACCATCTGCCTGGTGTTCGGGCTGATCGGCAGCAGCCTGGGCGTGCGCCCGGATGCCCGCACCAGCCGCAGCCAGGGGTTCGGCATCAGCGTCCTGCTGATTTTCTCCTACTACCTGATGTCCTTCATCTTCAGTTCGCTGGGGGTGAAGGGCACCCTGGCCCCCTTCCTGGCAGCCTGGATGCCGGTGTTCATCGGTCTGGCGGGTGGCCTTGTGCTGCTCCGACAGGCCAGCCGCTGATCTCCCTGCCCGCCAGGCAGACTGACCCAACCGCTTCTGGGAATCGTGCTTTCTGTGACCGATCCGGTTCTGACCCTCGCCCTGATCGCCTTCGGCCTGCTGCTGGTCGCTCTGCCGCTGGCCTTCTGGAGTTTGAGCGGCGGCCGTTCGAGCACGGTGGTGCGCCTGCTGGTGGCCGGCGCCAACGTGAGCCTCACCGCCCAACTCACACTGCGCTGGTGGGAATCGGGACACTTCCCGATCAGCAATCTCTACGAATCGCTCTGCTTCCTGGCCTGGGCCTGCACGCTCACCCAGCTGCTGGTGGAGCGCTCCTGGGCTTCCCCGCTGGTGGCGGCGGCAGCGACACCAATGGGTCTTGGCTGTGTGGCCTTTGCCAGCTTCGCCCTGCCCGACCGCCTGCAGGCGGCCTCCCCACTGGTGCCGGCCCTCCGCTCCAGCTGGTTGGTGATGCATGTGAGCGTGATCATGGTGAGCTACGCCGCCTTGCTGGTGGGTTCACTCCTATCGGTGGCCGTGCTGTTCACCGAGCGGGGCCGCCAGCTGGAGCTGCGCAGCAGTTCGATCGGCAGCGGCGGCTTCCGCCGCGCCCAGCTGGCCGCGGTGCCGGGGGGCGGCGAGGCCAGCAGCGGCCAGGGCCTGGAGCTGAGCAGCGTGGCCATCGGCGTGAGCGAACAGCTCGACAGCCTCAGCTACCGCACGATCACGGTGGGCTTCCTGCTGCTCTCGGTCGGTCTGGTGAGCGGCGCCGTGTGGGCCAATGAGGCCTGGGGCAGCTGGTGGAGCTGGGACCCGAAGGAAACCTGGGCCCTGATCTGCTGGCTCGTCTATGCCGCCTATCTGCACACCCGGCTAAGCCGCGGCTGGCAGGGCAGGCGACCGGCCCTGGTGGCCTCTGCCGGGCTGGTGGTGATCGTCGTCTGCTACATCGGCGTGAACCTGCTGGGCATCGGCCTGCACAGCTACGGCTGGTTCCTCGGTGACTGAGTCTCAGCCTTTTCGGCGGCCAAGAACGCTCCCCCCAGCGCTCCTGCTGCCCCTGGTGCTGCTCGGCGGGTTGGTGGTTCGGCTGGCACTGGCCATGGTGCTGCCGCCCGGCTACGACGAGGCCTATTACCTCTTCTACGGCCGCCATCCGGCCCTGAGCTACTTCGACCATCCCGCCGCGGTGGGGCTATGGGCCTGGGTGGGAACCCGGCTCGGCGGTTCAATTCTGGCTCTGCGGCTGCCTTCCCTGCTGAGCTACACCCTTGCACTCGCCCTGCTAATCGGCGCGACCGAGCGCTGGTTCGGCCGGCGCGCGGCCCTGCTCAGCGCCGTGCTGGGCAGCGTCGCTCCGGTCCTGTTCCTCTGCGGCGGCCTGCTGTTGCTGCCGGACAGCCCCCTGGTGCTGGCCCTCGCGGCCCTGCTCTGGTGGCTGTCACGACACCCCCGGGTGGTGCCCGTTTCACCCCGGGAGGCGATCGTCCTCGGTGTTCTGCTGGGGTTGGTCACCCTTGGCAAGTACCAGGGCCTGCTGTTGTTGCTCTCCCTGCTGGCCTGGTGCCTGGCCAACGGGGAACGCCGGCGCCACTTCCGCAGCTTCTGGCCCGGCCTGGCCCTGCTGGTCTGGCTGCTGGTGTCGGCGCCGCTTTGGCTCTGGAACCTCAACAACGGCTGGGTCACCTTCCTGTTCCAGGGTGGCCGGATCGGCGCAGGGGGGGGCTATGACCTGGCGGCCCCGCCCCTGTTTCTCCTCTCCCAACTGGTGCTGCTCTTCCCCACGGTCGGGGTGGTGCTGCTGGTGGCGTTGCGGCCCCGATCCCGCCGTGATGGCGCCGCCGTTTACCGGCAGCTTCTGCGCTGGCTGGTGGTGCCGCAACTGGTGGTCTTCCTTTTGCTTGCTGGTCGCATGCAGGTGCTCTCCAGCTGGTTGGTGCCGGCCTGGTGGATGCTGCTGCCGCTGGCAGGAGACTGGCTGGCCGGGCCCCACGATCGGCGGTGGCGGGGCTGGATCGTGGCGGGAGCCTGGGGCACGGCCCTGATCTTGCCAGCGCTGCTGCTCACCCTGGCCCTACAGGTGCGCTGGGGAGTGCTCGACGCCTGGTTGCCCCCGGGGCTCGACCCCTCGACCCAGTTGATGCCTGCCGACAGCCTGCGGAGGGACCTCCGCCGCAACCCCGTCGTCTGGAAGGCCCTGCAAGAAGCCAGCCTGATCGCCGGCAACCGCTACGACCTGCCGGGCTTTCTGGCTCTGGCGCTGGGTTCGCAGCTGAATGCCGACTACACCACCTTCAACAACGATTCCAGGGGATTCGCCTGGTGGCAACCGCCCACTGGCTACCGGGGTGCCAGTGGGGTGCTGTTCGGCATCGTGGATCCCGGCAATCCCCTGGTGCGAGAAGCCTGGCTGCCTCAGCTGGGGAAGGTGGAGCCCCTGGGGACCGTTGAGATTCACCGCGCTGGCCGCCCGGCTTTGCAGTTGGAATTCAGCCGTTTTGGCCCCTTGCCCAGCCCTTGGCCCCGTCGTTACGGTCCCAATTCGGCACCGGAGAGGCTCCCGTAACGGCTTCCATACCGGCCCTCAAGAAGCGTCAGACCAGCACGGTCTCGGTCCGGCGGCTATGGCGAATGCCGGCGATCGCTTCGCGGTAATCAGGCGCGTTGAACACGGCCGAACCGGCCACGATCGCGTTGGCACCGGCTTCCACCACCTGCCAGGTGTTGTTGGCCTTGAGACCGCCATCCACTTCGATCCAGGGATCGAGGCCCCGCTCGTCGCACATACGTCGCAGGCGGCGTACCTTTTCCACGGCTGAGGGGATGAAGCTCTGGCCGCCGAAGCCGGGGTTCACGCTCATGATCAGCACCAGGTCACAGAGCTCGAGGCAGTACTCGAGGGTTTCCAGCGGTGTGCCGGGGTTGAGCACCGCACCGGCCTTCTTGCCCAGATCCTTGATCTGGCCGAGGTTGCGGTGGAGGTGAGGGCAGGCTTCCACCTGTACATAGATGTGATCGGCGCCCGCCTTGGCGAAATCGCCCACATAACGCTCGGGCTCCACGATCATCAGGTGCACATCGAGCGGTTTCTGCGTGACGGGGCGCAGGGCTTCGACGATCAGTGGGCCGATGGTGATGTTGGGGACGAAGCGTCCGTCCATCACATCCACATGGATCCAATCGGCCCCCGCCTCGTCAACGGCCCGCACTTCGTCGCCGAGACGGGCAAAATCTGCAGACAGGATCGACGGGGCGATCACCAGAGGCTTGGTGCTCATGGCTGGGGCCACCGGGGCAAGAGATCCACACCATTGTAGGAAGAGGCCGGTACCGGCCCCCCAGCCGCTGGCCGCCCCATGGGGCGCTGATACAGTCGCCACGGCCAGAGACCGAAACAAACCTGCTGCAGCTGGTCTGCCGGTTCTTGCTTCGGCACCGCCGCTCCCTCCCCCTGCCGGACTTTTGTGGATCGCACCCTCATTCAGGAACTGCTTGAAGTCGTCGAGCAGGCCGCCATCGCCTCTGCGCACCTGACCGGCCTCGGCAAGAAAGATGAAGCCGACGCTGCTGCCGTGGAGGCCATGCGCCTGCGGATGGGCAGCATCGCCATGCAGGGCCGGATCGTGATCGGCGAAGGGGAGCGCGACGAAGCCCCGATGCTCTACATCGGCGAGGAAGTGGGCAGCGGCACCGGTCCCGGCGTGGATTTCGCCGTCGACCCCTGCGAAGGCACCAACCTCTGCGCCAACGCCCAAGACGGCTCGATGGCCGTGCTGGCCGCTTCCGACCGCGGTGGCCTTTTCAATGCGCCCGACTTCTACATGAAGAAGCTGGCGGCACCGCCGGCCGCCAAAGGCAAGGTGGACATCCGCAAGAGCGCCACGGAAAACATCGCCATCCTCAGCGAGTGCCTCGGCCTGCCCGCCAACGAGCTGGTGATCGTGGTGATGGACCGCGCCCGCCACAAGGATCTGATTGCCGAGATCCGCGCCACCGGCGCCCGGGTGAAGCCCATCAGCGACGGTGACGTGCAGGCGGCCATCGCCTGTGGCTTCTCCGGCACCGGCACCCATTGCCTGATGGGCATCGGCGCTGCTCCGGAAGGGGTGATCTCCGCTGCAGCCCTGCGCTGCCTGGGTGGCCACTTCCAGGGTCAGCTCGTGTATGACCCCGCGGTCGCCCAGACCTCCGAGTGGGCCGATTACACCAAGGAAGGCAACATCGCTCGCCTCAATGAAATGGGCATCACCGACATCGACAAGGTGTACGAGGCCGAGGAGTTGGCCTCCGGCGAAAACGTGGTCTTCGCAGGCAGCGGCATCACCGATGGCCTGCTGTTCAAGGGCGTCAAGTTCGAGCGCGACTGCACCCGCACCAGCAGCCTGATCATTTCCTCGCTCGATTCCAGCGCCCGCTTCACGGACACCATCCACATCAAGCCCGGCGCTCAAAGCGTCGCGCTGCGCTGAGTCCCACCCCATGCACATCGCCGTCGTCGGGCTCAGCCATCGCACGGCTCCAGTCGAAATCCGGGAGCGCCTCAGCATCCCGGAACAGACGATGGAGGAATCCCTCCAGATCCTGCGCGGCGATGCCCAGGTGCTCGAGGCCTCCATCCTCAGCACCTGCAACCGGCTTGAGATCTACACGCTGCTGCGCCATCCGGAGCAGGGCATCACGGCCGTGGGCTCCTTCCTGAGCCAGCACTCGGGCCTTGATTTCGGCGAACTCACCCCCCACCTCTTCACGTATCACCATGAAGAGGCGGTGGGTCATCTGCTGCGGGTGGCGGCAGGGCTCGACAGCCTGGTGCTTGGGGAAGGGCAGATCCTCTCCCAGGTGAAGAAGATGGTGCGGCTGGGCCAGGAGCATGGCTCGATCGGCCCGATCCTCAACCGGCTGCTCACCCAGGCGGTGAGCACCGGCAAGCGGGTGCGCACCGAAACCAATCTCGGCACTGGCGCCGTGTCGATCAGCTCGGCGGCGGTGGAGCTGGCCCAGCTCAAGGTGGGCCAGAGCCGCGGCGTCGACGACCTCGTGTCGCTCGAGGGGGAGCAGGTGGCGGTGGTGGGAGCGGGGCGCATGTCCCGGTTGCTGCTGCAGCACCTGCAGGCCAAGGGCTGCCGCGCTCTTGTGCTGCTCAATCGCACCGTGTCACGGGCGGAGGCCCTGGCGGCTGATTTTCCCGAGCTGCCGGTGCAATGCCGGCCGCTCGAAGACCTGGACCATTGCCTCAGCACCTGCTCGCTGGTGTTCACCAGCACGGCAGCCGATGAGCCGATCATCGACGCAGCCCGGCTGCAGGGTCTCAACCGCCGCTCCTCGCTGAAGCTGATCGACATCGGCGTGCCCCGCAACATCAGCTCCGACGTCGCTGCCCTGGGTGGGGTGGAGGCCTTCGATGTGGACGATCTGCAGGAGGTGGTGGCTCGCAATCAGGAGGCCCGCCGTGAGATCGCCGCCGAAGCCGAAGGGCTGCTGCAGGAGGAAGCTCGCCAGTTCCTCGACTGGTGGGACGGCCTGGAAGCCGTGCCCACCCTCAACCGGCTCCGCCAGCAGCTGGAGCTGATCCGCGAACAGGAGCTGCAGAAAGCGCTCAGCCGCATGGGCCCCGACCTTTCAGCGCGGGAGCGCAAGGTGGTGGAAGCCCTCACCAAAGGCATCGTCAACAAGATCCTGCACAGCCCGGTCACCCACCTGCGGGCGCCCCAGCCACGCCAGCAACGCCATCAATCCATGAAAGTGCTCCATGAACTTTTCGCGCTCGATGAGTCCAGCGGTGAGGGCTGAATTCCAGACCACCGACCGGGGGTCACGTGCTCCGGTACGGTGCTCGAATGCTGACAACAGCAGTCCTTGGGGGCAGTGATGAAGCGGGTTCTGGCGATCATCCTCGGCGGCGGAGCGGGCACCCGGCTCTACCCGCTCACAAAGATGCGGGCCAAGCCGGCGGTGCCGCTGGCCGGTAAATACCGGCTCATCGACATCCCGGTGAGCAACTGCATCAACTCCGGGGTCAACAAGATCTACGTGCTGACGCAGTTCAACAGCGCGTCGCTCAACCGCCACCTCACCCAGACCTACAACCTCTCCGCCGGCTTCGGGCAGGGGTTCGTGGAGGTGCTCGCGGCTCAGCAGACCCCTGACAGCCCCAGCTGGTTTGAAGGCACTGCGGACGCCGTGCGCAAATACCAGTGGCTGTTCCACGAATGGGACGTGGACCACTACCTGATTCTCTCCGGCGACCAGCTCTACCGGATGGATTACAGCAGCTTCGTGCGCCACCACATCGACACCGGCTCCGACCTGAGCGTGGCGGCGCTGCCGGTGGATGCAGCCCAGGCCGAGGGCTTCGGCCTGATGCTTACCGATCCCCAGGGGTGGATCCGCGAGTTCAGCGAGAAGCCGAAGGGCGCCGCCCTGGAAGCGATGGCGGTCGACACCTCCCGCCACGGCCTCTCGGCCGACGAGGCCCTCAAGCGCCCCTACCTGGCGTCGATGGGCATCTATGTGTTCAGCCGCGACACCCTGTTCGACCTGCTGGTGAGCAATCCCGAAGCCACCGACTTCGGCAAGGAGATCATCCCCACCTCCCTGGCGCGGGGCGACAAGCTCAGCAGCTTCGTCTTCAACGACTACTGGGAGGACATCGGCACGATCGGGGCGTTCTACGAGGCCAACCTGGCGCTCACCGACCAACCCAGCCCGGCCTTCTCTTTCTACGACGAGAAATTCCCCATCTACACGCGGCCCCGTTACCTGCCCCCCAGCAAGTTGCTGGACACCCAGGTCACGCAGTCGATCATCGGTGAAGGCTCCCTGCTGCAGGCCTGCAGCATCCACCACTGCGTGCTCGGCGTGCGCTCGCGCATCGAGGCCGAAGTGGTGCTTCAGGACACCCTGGTGATGGGCGCCGACTACTTCGAATCGGCGGAAGAGCGGGCCGTGCTGCGCGAGCGGGGCGGCATCCCACTGGGCGTGGGCAATGGCACCACCGTGCGGCGCTCGATCCTCGACAAGAACGTGCGCATCGGCCGCAACGTCACGATCGTGAACAAGGACCACATCGAGGAAGCCGACCGGCCGGAGCTGGGCTTTTACATCCGCAACGGCATCGTGGTGGTGGAGAAGAACGCCACCATCGCTGACGGCACCGTGATCTGAGCGGTTGCTGACACAGCCGCGCAGGCGGCGGCGTCGGGCGGGCCGCAGGGGCACACTGGCTCAGAAAGGTTTGCAGCCCAACCCACATGAGCAAAGCGCACTTCGGCCTGATCGGCCTGGGCGTGATGGGCGAAAACCTGGTCCTCAACGCTGAGCGCAACGGCTTCTCCAGCGTCGTCTACAACCGCACCTGGGCCAAGACGGAAGAGTTCCTCAACGGCCGCGGCGCCGGCCTTCAGATCATCGGCGCCCACTCCCTTGAGGAGTTCGTGGCCAGCCTGGAGCGCCCCCGCCGCATCCTGATGATGATCAAGGCGGGCCAGCCGATCGACGACACCATCGCCGCCATCTCCCCGTACCTGGAGGATGGCGATCTGCTGATCGACGGCGGCAACTCTCTCTACACCGACACCGAGCGGCGGGTTAAGGAGCTGGAGAGCAAGAGCTTCGGCTACATCGGCATGGGGGTGTCCGGTGGCGCCAAGGGCGCCCTGGAGGGGCCGAGCATGATGCCCGGCGGCACCAAGGCGGCCTACGACGCCATTGAGAGCCTGGTGACCAAGATGGCCGCCCAGGTGGAGGACGGCCCCTGCGTCACCTACATCGGCCCCGGTGGCGCCGGCCATTTCGTCAAGACGGTGCACAACGGCATCGAGTACGGGATCGAGCAGATCCTGGTGGAGGCCTACGACCTGATGAAGCGCGGCGCCGGCCTCGATGGCATCGCCATGGCCGATGTGTTCGACGGCTGGAACCAGCTGGAGGAGCTCTCCTCCTATCTGGTGGAGATCACCGAGGTGTGCCTGCGCACCCGCGATCCCGAGGATGGCGGCGACCTGGTCGAAAAGATCCTCGACGTGGCCGGCCAGAAAGGCACCGGCCTCTGGACCGTGATCAGCGCGCTGGAAATGGGGGTGCCCGTGCCCACCATCTACGCCTCCCTGAACGGGCGGGTGATGAGCTCGATGAAATCCGAGCGGGTGGCCGCTGAATCGGTGCTGCCGGGTCCGGCGCCCCACCCCGTGCAGCTCGGCGAGCCCACCGAAGGCCTGCCACCGCTGCGGGATGCGGTGATCCTTGCCTGCATCGCCAGCTACGCCCAAGGCATGGCCCTGCTGGTGGAAGCCTCCAAGCTGCACGACTACAACCTCCACCTGTCCGCGATCGCCCAGATCTGGAAGGGGGGCTGCATCATCCGCGCCCGCCTGCTGCAGCGCATCCAGGACGCCTACGACGTCAATCCGGGTCTGGCGAACCTGATGGTGGACCCCTGGTTCGCCGAACAGATCAACCGCCGGCTGCCCGGCCTGCGCCAGGTGGTGGCAGATGCGGCCCAGGCCGGCATTCCCGTGCCCTGCCTGAGCAGCACGCTCGATTACATCGACAGCTACCGCACCGCCCGCCTGCCCCAGAACCTGCTGCAGGCCATGCGCGATTGCTTCGGCGCCCACACCTATCAACGGGTGGACCGCGACGGTGCCTTCCACACCGAGTGGCTCTGATGGAGCACACCCCATCGCCCACCTATCAGCTGAAGGTGGTAGCCGGGGGGCAGGAGCATCTGGCCGAGTGCGCCGCCACCACGATCGCCTCTGCCATCGACCTTGCGCTGGCGGAGCGGGAGCGGGCCCAGATCGCCCTCGCCGGTGGCACCACCCCGGAGGCCGCCTATCGCCATCTCGGCGCGGCCCATCTGCCCTGGAACCGGGTGGACGTGCTGCTCGGGGATGAGCGCTGGGTGCCGGCCGACGACCCCTCCAGCAATGCGCTGCTGCTGAGCCGCTCCCTGCTGGCCGCCGGCCCCGGCCGGGAGGCCTGCTTTCATCCCGTCCCCACCGATCAGGACACGCCGGAAGCCAGCGCCGCCGCCTTCGCGGCCATGCTGGCTCGCCTCTGCGCCGGCGATCCGCCGGTGCTGGATGTGGTGCTGCTGGGTCTGGGGGAAGACGGCCACACCGCCTCGCTGTTTCCAGGCACGGCAGCCACCACGGTTGTGGATCGCCCGGTGACGATCAGCGAGGGCAAGGGCCTGCCCCGCGTGACCCTCACCGCACCGGTGCTGAGTGCCGCGCGCCAGGTGGTGTTTCTGGTGAGCGGGGCAGGCAAGCGCCAGGCCCTGCAACGCCTGCTTGATCCGAACGAGCCGGCCGTGCGCACCCCGGCCCGGCTGGTGAAGCCCCTCACTCCGGTGCTGATCCTCGCCGATCCCGCCGCTGCGGCAGGCTTGGAGCCTTGATGGAGCCGGCTGGCATGGTGGCACCGCTGGTGGTGGTGAGCGGCGACGGGTTCAGCGGCTGGCTGGCCCTGAACGACACGATCATGGGAGGACGCAGCAGCGGCGTCTGCCGCATCGGCCCGGAGGGGCTGGTGCTGGAGGCCGATGTGGTGGAGCAGGGCGGTGGCTTCGTGAGTTGCCGCTCGCCGCTGTTCTCCCCGCCCCTGAACCTGGGCGACTACCGCGCCCTGCAGCTGGAGTTGCGTGGCGACGGCCGCCGCTACAAGCTGGCCGTGGCCTGCGCCGATGGCGTCGCCGGGCTCACCGAGCTGATCCCCGGCGGGCTGCGCTGGGTGGCGGAGTTCGACACCAGCGTCAGCGCGCCTGACCAGCCGCCCCAACGGGTGGAGATTCCCTTCGCTCAGCTGCGGGCCTCGGTGCGGGCCCGCCCGCTGAACCTGCCACTGCGCTTCGATCCCGGCCGGGTCACGCGGCTGCAGGTGCTGCATTCCAAGTTCGGCGACGACGGCCAGCTGAACGCAGGCTTCCAGGCCGGCCCGCTGCAGTTGTCTCTGGTGGCGGTGCGAGCGGTGCCGTGAGCGCCGCCGATGAGCTCAGCCGGCGGATCGCCGCCGCGGCCGATCTCTGCCTCAAACCGCACCGCCATGCGGTGGTGGGAGCCATGGCCAGCGGGGCCTCCGGCTGTGAAGGCTCCGCCAGCGAAAGCTCGGGCGGGCCTGGCGACTGCTGCCTGCGCCTGCAGCCACGGGGGATCGACGGGGAGCGGCTGCCGCAGCAGGACATCGAGCTGGAGCTCTACCGCAGCGGCAACGACCTCCACATGATGCTCAGCTGGCCGGAGCAACCGGAGCAACCGATGCTCTGGCACGGCCAGCACCCCGTCTGGATGGATGGGGAGACGGGGCTGCGCACCGAGCGGCCGCCGGCCGGCGCCCCGCTGGAAGCCCTGGCCCGGCGTCTGCGCGCCTTGCTCAGCCTCCCCTCCGATGCACACGGAGAGGACCCTGCAGAGGCTGCAGGCCCTGCGGGCGAGCCTCCCTGGCAGGCCTAGACCGGATCGGTGACGGCACCCAGACTGCTGCTGCTCACCAGACGGGCGTACTTGCCCAGCACGCCGGTGCGGTAGCGGGGGGCGGGGGCCACCCAGGCAGCGCGCCGGCGCTCCAGCTCGGCCGCGTCAACATTCAGCTGAATCAGCAGCTGGTGGGCGTCCACGGTGATGCTGTCGCCTTCTTCCACCAGCGCGATGGTGCCGCCCACGGCCGCCTCCGGTGCCACGTGTCCCACGACCATGCCGTAGGAGCCACCACTGAAGCGGCCATCGGTGATCAACGCCACCGATTCGCCCAGCCCCTGGCCCACGATCGCGGCGGTGGGGGAGAGCATCTCGCGCATGCCGGGGCCACCCACGGGACCCTCGTAACGCACCACCACCACATCGCCGGCCCCCACAGCTCCGGCCAGGATCGCCTCCAGGGCACTTTCCTCGCTCTCGAACACGCGGGCCGGGCCGGTGATCACGGGGGTCTTGACGCCGCTGATCTTGGCCACCGCCCCCTCTTCCGCCAGGTTGCCCTTGAGGATGGCCAGGTGCCCCTTGGCATAGAGCGGATTGGAGAGGGGCCGGATCACGTCCTGACCGGCCGGGGGCTCGCTGGGCACATCGGCAAGCACCTCACGCAGGGTGCGACCCTCGATCGTGCCGCAGTCGCCGTGCAGCAGGCCCGCATCGAGCAGCAGCTTCATCACCTGCGGGATGCCGCCGGCCCGGTGCAGATCCACCGTCACGTAGCGGCCGCTGGGCTTGAGGTCACAGATCACCGGCACCCGCTGGCGGATGGTTTCGAAATCGTCGATGGTGAGCGGCACCTCGGCGGTGCGGGCGATCGCCAGCAGGTGCAGCACCGAGTTGGTGGAGCCGCCGACGGCCATGATCACGCTGATCGCGTTTTCGATCGCCTCGCGGGTGATCAGGTCGCGGGGGCGGATGTTCGCCTCGATGGCACGCACCAGCACCTCCGCCGAACGGGCGGCGCTCTCCGCCTTCTCCGGATCTTCCGCCGCCATGGTGGAACTGCCCGGCAGGCTGAGCCCCATCGCTTCGAAGGCCGAGCTCATCGTGTTGGCGGTGAACATGCCGCCGCAGCTGCCGGCACCGGGGCAGGCGTTCTTCTCGATCGCCAGCAGCTCCGCCTCATCGATGCGACCCCCCGAAAACTGACCCACCGCCTCGAAGGCGCTCACCACGGTGAGATCACAGGGACCAAGCCGGCCGGGCTTGATCGTGCCGCCATAGACGAAGATCGCCGGGATGTTCATGCGGGCCATGGCGAGCATGGCGCCGGGCATGTTCTTGTCGCAGCCGCCGATCGCCAGCAGGCCGTCCATGCTCTGGGCGTTGCAGGCGGTTTCGATCGAATCGGCGATCACCTCCCGCGACACGAGCGAATACTTCATTCCCTCGGTGCCCATCGAGATGCCGTCGCTGACGGTGATGGTGCCGAACATCTGGGGCATGGCACCGGCGCTGTGGGCGGACTGCTCAGCGCGCCGGGCCAGGTCGTTCAGGCCGATGTTGCAGGGCGTGATCGTGCTGTAGCCGTTGGCGATGCCGATGATCGGCTTGTCGAAGTCGCCGTCGCCGAAGCCCACCGCCCGCAACATGGCGCGGTTGGGGGAACGCTGGACACCTGCGGTGATGGCGGCGGAGCGGAGCATGGAAGGCAGGGGAACACCGGAGATCAACCTACCGATCCGCAGGAAAAGCCTCCGCGTCAGGAGAGTCCGCAGAACACAGCGTGCGGCGGGAAGGGTTCCAAGCCGGAGGAGCCGTGAGGCAGGCCTTTGGCTTGCGCCTGGGCTGAAAGCTGTTGGGCCAGCGGGCGGATCAGTTGTCCGGGGTTAGGCACTCCAGCTGGCGGCGCACATCCTCGATGGCCTGGTTGAGCTCCTGAACCTTGTGCTGCAGCTCCTTTTCGAGCAGCGGGCGACGGATGTAGCCCTCTCCCTCGCTGGGGCCATCCTGAAAGCGCGACAGGGTGAGGCGACGGCGCTGGCGCTCGGCCAGCCGGCGGCGCTCAGCGGCGTCGAGCAGCCACCAGGCCAGCCCGGCCGCTCCCACCACGGCCCCGGCGATAGCGCTGGCCAGGATGGTGCTGCCGCCGCGCGTTGACCCGTTGTGTCCTGCCATCAGGTGGCTCCGATCCAAAAGCCCATTGACACAGCCTAGAAGGCGTGCATCAAGGCATCCGCCACGCGCAGGGCATTGGCGATCACCGTGAGGCCGGGCGACACCGATGGACAGCTGGGGAAGACGCTGGCATCGGCGATCCAGAGGTTGGCCACTTCATGGCTGCGCCCCGCCAGATCCACCACGGAGCTGGCCGGATCACTGCCCATGCGGCAGGTGCCGCAGGCGTAGCCCATCACCGCCAGCGGCGCTTCGCCGCGGGGATGCACCAGCGAGGGACGCACCACCTGGGTGAGAGGGTCCTTTTCGGTGCGCCGCAGGGTGTCGATCCAGCGGTAGACGAGCCGGTCGTGGGCTTCGAGATTGTTGGGCAGGTAGTGGATGCGGATGCGGTCACGCCGCAGGGTGATCGCATTGTCCGGATCGGGCAGCACCGCACTCATCGCCCACCAGCACACCGAGCGGGCCGCCAGCTGCCGCAACGCCGCGTTGGGGAGCAGCCGGGTCACCAGCGAAAGCACCGGCGGGGATTCGGCGAACAGGGCGTCCTGCAGCACGCCGCCGCCGCTCTCGATGTGGCCGAGCGGGAAGCTCACGTTCTTGTCACCCCAGTAGTAGTCGTTGACGCCGAGGCTGCGGGGGTAAGCGCCGGAGTTGGCCCGGGCCGCCAGCTGCAGGATCGCCGTGAGCTGGGGCCGCATCAGGTTGCGGCCCACCTGGCCGGAGCCGTTGGCCAGGCCGGCGGGATGGGGATCTGAGACAGAGCGCAGCAGAATCACCGCCGTGTTCACGGCTCCAGCGGCCAGCACCACCTGATCACCACGAAAGAGCCAGTTCTGGCCGTCGATCTCCGCCTCCACTCCGCGCACCTCCGTGCCGCCGGGATTCACATGCAGGCGGTTAACCCTGGCGTTGGTGCGCAGGCAGGTGCCGGCGCCTGCAAGCGCCGGGGTGACACCGAACAGCTCCGCATCGCCGCTTGGGTCTGCCGGATCCTCCGACCAGCTGAGCGGCAGGTCGTAGGGATGGCACGACTGGCGACGGAGGCCTTCACGCAGCTCCTCCAGCAAGGGATCAAGCGGCCGCGGCGACCGGGCGTAGGCGGCGAAACGGCTGGGCTCGGTGGGATCCACCCCCTGGCGGCCATGCACGCGGTAGAGGGCTTCAGCCCGGTCGTACCAGGGGGCAAAGTGGTTGTAGGGGAGACCCCAGGAGGGTGCGGTGGCTTCCTGATAGCGCAACGGGCCGAACTCCTGCTCCCGCATCCGCTCCAGCACCGCCCCCCAGATCTTGGTGTTGCCGCCGAGGGCATACACCGCCTGGGGGGAGAAGGGATCGCCATCGGTGCCGAACCACTGCTCGCCAGGGTGGTAGCGGTCTTTGCGGAACAGGTCCACATCCGCGACGTTCTGGTCTTCTCGGGGCAAGGCGGCGCCCCGCTCCAGCAGCAGCACCGAGCGGCCCTTCGCCGCCAGATCGCTGGCCAGGGTGGCGCCTCCGGCGCCGCTGCCGACGACGATCACGTCGTAGTGGGTGTCATCAATGATCATGCTTGCCAGGCGTAGAGAAGCAGAAAGAGCAGCACCCAGATCACATCCACGAAGTGCCAGAACAGGGAAACAGCGATGACACCCTGTTCACCGTTGTCGTAGTTGCCTGGATAGAACGAGCGCCCCAGCATCAGGCCCATCAGCAGGATGCCGGTGGCCACATGCAGGCCGTGAAAGCCGGTGAGCAGATAGAAAAGACCGCCGAAGGTGCCGCTGGTGAAGCCGAACGAAAGGCCGCTCCATTCACTCGCCTGGCCATAAAGAAAGACGGAGCCCATCGCCATCGTGAGCAGCAGGAAGGCGCGGAAGGCCCACAGGCGTTTCTGGCCGAGGAAGTGCTCAGCCACGGCGATCGTGCCGCTGCTCGACACAAGCACCACTGTGAACTGCAGCGGGGTGCGCCACTCCAGCCCCTCCACCCCCGGCGGCAACCAGCTGGTGGCGGTGGATTTCAGCAGCGCATAGGCGGCGAAGAACGCCAGAAAGATGACGCTCTCGGAGCAGAGGAAAATGATGAAGCCGGTGAGTGTGTAGCTGGGATGGCTGGCGTGGCCTTCGCCATGGGCCGGGCCGGGGCCGGTGGGCGCCGCTGAGGGAAGGGTGGTCATGGTTCAGGCCTCCTGCAGGGCGCGTTCATAGGCCTCCTGGTGCTCCACCAGGGGTTTGCCCGTGCCGTAGCCGTAGGGGCCGCTGATCACGGTGGGAACGTTGTCTTCAAAGTTCTCGGCCGGAGGAGGGGAGGGGAGCAGCCACTCCAGGCCGATGGCTTTCCAGGGATTGGCCGGCGCCTTGGGCCCCCACACCCAGGAGCTCACCAGGTTGAGCAGGAAGGGAATGATCGACACCCCCAGCAGAAAGCCGCCGAGGCTGGCGATCACGTTCCAGAAGGCGAATTCCGGGTCGTACGACGACACGCGCCGAGGCATGCCCATCAACCCGAGCGGATGCATCGGGAAGAAGTTGAGATTAGTGCCTACAAAGGTGAGCAAAAAATGGAGCTTGCCCAGCCCTTCGAAATACATATGGCCAGTGAATTTAGGGAACCAGTGATAGATCGCCGCATACACCCCCATGGTGGCAGCGCCGTAGATCACGTAGTGAAAATGGCCCACCACGAAGTAGGTGTTGTTGACGTGGATGTCCACCGGCACCGTGGCCAGCATGATGCCGGTCACACCGGCGAACACGAAGTTGAACAGGCCACCGAGGGAAAACAGCATCGGTGTGTTCAGCTGGATCTTGCCCCCCCACAGGGTGCCCAGCCAGGCGAACACCTTGATGCCGGTGGGTACCGCGATCAGCATCGTGGACACCATGAACAGATCCCGCATCCACTGGGGCACCCCGCTGGGGAACATGTGGTGCACCCACACCACCAGGCTGAGGCCCACGATCACCAGCGAAGCCATCGCCACGAACACGTAGCCGAACAGGGGCTTGCGGGCGTGCACGGGAAACAGTTCGGAGAAGATGCCGAACACCGGCAGGATGATCACATACACCGCCGGGTGGGAATAGAACCAGAAGAAGTGCTGATAGAGCACAGGGTCGCCGCCCCCTTCCGGGCGATAGAAGGACGTGCCCACCACCAGATCGAACAGCAGCATCACAGCGCCGCCGGTGAGAGCGGGCAGGCCGATCAGCTGAATCGTCTGGGCGGAGAGGGCGGTCCAGCAGAAGATCGGCATCCGGAAGAACGTCATGCCGGGAGCGCGCATGCGCAGGATCGTGGTCACGAAGTTCACCGCTCCCATGATCGACGACACGCCGGAAAGGGCCACCGCCGTGATCCACAGCGCTTCGCCATTGATCAGATGGCCCAGGGGGTTCTGCAGGCTCACCGGTGGATACGACCACCAGCCGGAGGCCGCCGGACCACCGGGCACCAGGAAGCTGGCCATCAGGATCACGCCGAACACAGGCACAAGCCAGAAGGCAGCGGCATTGAGGCGCGGAAAGGCCATGTCAGGGGCGCCGATCATGCAGGGGATCAACAGGTTGTTGAGGCCGTTGAGAACCGGAAACATGAACAGAAACAGCATGATCGTGCCGTGCATCGTGTAGAGCGCGTTGTACACGGTGCGATCCACCAGATCCGCCTCAGGCGTGATCAGCTCGCCACGCATGATCATCGCCAGCAGCCCTCCCACCAACAGGAAGAACAGCGAGGTCACGATGTATTGGATGCCGATCACCTTGGCATCGGTGTTGAAGCTGAAAAAGCGCTTCCAGTTGTTCGGTGCCCCCGGCACCGGGTGGGCGGCCTTGAGGATGCCGGGATCAAGAGAGGTGAGGGTCATGGGGGTCAACCTGCGTGGGGAAGGGTGTTCGAGCCGGGCACGTTGACCATTGGGGGGGGAGCCGGGGGCACGGTGGGATAGCCGGAGGCGCGCAGCCGGGATTGCTGCTGGGCGTATTCCCGGGAGGCATCGCTGATGCCGGGCCGCAGGGGCTGGGCCGCCGCCCGGGTGAGCCAGTCCTGGTAGGCCTCCTCGCTCTGCACCACCACATCCACCTGGTTGGCGGCGAACCAGGTGCCGCTGTATTCGGAATCGCGCAGGCGGTAGCGACCCTCGCGGGTGGGGGTGATGAAGAAGGCGATCGAGCGGCCGGGGATCACCTGCTGCTTGAGGCGGAAGGCGGGCACGTAGAAGCCGTGGATCACATCGGCGCTCTCCAGCTGCAGGCTCACGCGACGACCCACCGGCAGGTGCAGCTCGGTGCTCGACGCAGCCGCATCCGGGTAGCGGAACTCCCACGACCACTGACGGGCGATCACCTGGATCTCGGCGGTGGGGGCGCCGGCCATCGCCTCGGCGGTGTCGCCGTGGCTGTGGTCCATGGGGCCGATGGCGCCGATCTCACGGTTGACGCCGATGGTCGTCCAGGCGATCGCCATGACCAGCATCAGGGGAATCGCCGTCCAGATGATCTCCAGCACGGTGTTGCCCTCCACCGGAGCGGCATCGTCCATGTCGTATTTCTCGGCCCGGTTGAACAGCAGCACGTACGCCATCACCGACACCACACCGGCGAACACAAAGCAGGCGATCGCGGTTTCGAGGCTGAAGAGGTCATCGACCAGTGGGGCGGCGCTGGAGGCCTGCACTGGCAGCCAGCGGTAGGCCTGCTGCCCCAGCCAGTGCGACAGCAGCACCAGCAGCCCCACCCAGACGCTGACGGCGGCCACCGCGGCCCGATTGACAGAGGCGGGCGCGGGCGGTGAGCTGGTCATGGCAGAGCCTCACGGAGATCGGCGCCGGCGGCCAGCAACTGGTTGGCGGTGACGTGCACGCCGAATTCGACAGCCAGCTGGGCGCCGATGGTGCCATGCACCCCCAGCAGGGCGAACATCACAATGCCGAGGGCCAGGTAGCTCCACTGCACCTGCCGCCCCATCTCGCGGCGCCAGGCATAGCGCTGAAAGCCCCGCCACACGGTCATCAGCACGATCACCAGCAGCAGCAGCAGACCACCGGCGCCGTGCCAGAGCATGCTGCCGGTGCTGCTGAGGCCGAAGCTGCTGGTGATGCCGGGCAGAGGCACGGCCAGCTGCATCTCGAAAAAGCCGGCGGTGACGGTGAAGAAGCTCACCACGCTGCAGGCCAGCAGGTTGTACCAGCCCACATCGTGCAGGGCGGAGCGGGTCACCGGCAGCGCCAGAAAGCGGAACACACGCCGCTCCAGCGGGAACAGGGCCCCGGCGATATCAAAGGCGATGGCGATGATGAACAGGCCGATGGTGAGATGCACCAGGTTCGGGTGAATCGGCAGGCTGTAGGGGAGGCCATTCGGACCGAGGGCCATCACACCAATCCCTCGCGCATCGCTTCCACCACCTTGACGGTGTGAAGGCCGTAGATCCAGACCAGCTCGCTACCCAGCAGCACCTGCACCACCACCAGCACGCTCAGCACCGAGCCGGCGCCGAGGAAGGCCAGCGGCAGGCGGCGCGGATCCTTGCTGCGGATCACGTAACGCCAGGCCGTGAGCACCGAGAGGATGCCGGCCAGCGCCCAGCCGATCGTGCTGTGCAGGTTGAGGATCTCGCGCGATTCGCCATAGGGGTTGGCCAGGCCCGCTTCCACCTGGCCGAAGATGATCGCCACGAAGATCGCCGCGGTGGCGAACAGCAGGTTCCAGAAGCTCACCTCATAGAGCTCAGGCTTGCCGGCCAGGCGGCCGATCACGTCGAACAGGAACGCGATCAGGGCCATGGCGATCACGAAGTGGACGACGATCGGATGGATCGTGTCCATCCAGGGAAGGTTGCGATCGTTGAGCTGGGGCAACAGCTCGAGCATGGCCGCAGAGGGGAATGGCTGGCCCCACCTTGAAGCTTGGCTTCGGGCGGGTGCGTCATTATCAAGAAATAAAGCTAGTGCGTTTGTGCAACCCGACACATCGGAGCGTGCGGGTCATCCAGGGGGAGAAGGCCAGTCCAGGTTCTGCCTTTAGCGTTGGCTTTCGCGAGACCGTGCCCGATGTCGATTCCTGCGTCCAAGCCGTTGCGCTGGCTGGCTGCCGCCCTGGTCTTCGCTGCTGCCGGCCTGTCGATCGCCCTGCCATTCGTGTCAGCCACGCTGCTGACGATCGTGCTGGGCGGGGTGGCGGTGGCAGGCGGGATCTCCCAGCTGCTGCGTCTCACCGGCGGCGGCGACCTCAACACCAAGCTGTTTCGCGGCCTCAGCGGGCTGCTGTATGTGGGCGGTGGCCTCTGGATTCTGGTGTTTCCGGTGAGCAGTGAGGTGAGCCTCACCCTGTTCGTCGGCCTGCTCATGGCCTTCGAAGGGGTGATGGAACTGGCCGCCGGTGCCGCTGCCGATGGCCAGGCCCGGGGCCTGGTGATCGCCGACGGTCTGGTGACCGCGATCCTTGGCGGTCTGCTGATCGCGGAATGGCCCAGCGACAGTCTCTGGGTGATCGGCACCCTGTTCGGCGTGGCGCTGGCCTTCTCCGGCGTCAACCTGCTCACCGCGCCTGATCCCGGCGCCGTCAGCGGGAACGTTTGACGAACCAGGCAGCCACCAGAAACGCCGCCATCACCAGGGACAGCTCGATCAGCCCGCCACTCCAGAGCCAGTCGCGGAAGGTGAACACTGCGGGAGCAAGCGGAACCGGAAGCAACAGAGCCATGGGGGTTCACCGGCTTCAGCCGGTCAGTGGCGGTCGGGCCTGATTGTGAGGCTTCGGCGCCCGTCCTGCCGTGGCGCAGGGCGCGGGCTCACTCCCCGGCAGCGAGGGCGTCGGGGCGGCGCTGATC
Organism: Synechococcus sp. MW101C3; assembly: GCF_002252635.1. NCBI lineage: Bacteria > Bacillati > Cyanobacteriota > Cyanophyceae > Synechococcales > Synechococcaceae > Synechococcus > Synechococcus sp. MW101C3. The sequence goes on along the minus strand of NZ_NQKX01000008.1, from coordinate 37,640 downwards.
GGCGACCCCCAGGCTGCCTCCGCCCGGCAGAGCCTCCACCGACTGGGCCGAGCCCATCGCCCGGGCTGGCCGGAGCCGGTGGCCCATCGCCTCCAGCAGGACGAGCGTGTCGGAGCTGAAGCCCTGCTCGATCGCCACTTCATCCGGCCAGAGCTGGCTGTGAAAGCGCGGTGCACTCACGGCCGTGGCCAGGTTGAGGCCGTGTTCCAGCCGGTTGAGCAGCACCTGCAGCACGGTGGTGATGATGCGGCTCCCGCCCGGGCTGCCGGTGGCCAGCAGTGGGCCGCCGCTGCGATCAAGCACCAGGGTGGGGCTCATCGAACTGAGCGGCTGCTTGCCCGGAGCGATGGCGTTGGCTTCCCCCTGCACCAACCCGTAGGCATTCGGCACACCCGGCTTGGCGGTGAAATCGTCCATCTCGTTGTTGAGCAGGAAGCCGGCAGCCGGCACGCTCACACCGTTGCCGTAGGCAAAGTTGAGCGTGGTGGTGGTGGCCACCATCAGGCCGTCGCGGTCGATCATTGAGAGGTGGGTGGTGTTGGGGCCCTCCGGCCGGCCCGGCGGTGGCGGCGCCAGTTCGGCGGCGGGCGTGTGGCGGTCGGTGCGGAGGCGGCGGCGCTGGGCGGCCGCATAGGCCGGGCTGAGCAGACGCTGCAGCGGCATCGTCACGAAGCGAGGGTCGCCCAGATAGGTGTTCCGATCCCGGTAGGCCAGGTTCATGGCCTCGGTCATCACGTGGATCGTGGCGGCGCTGTTCAGCCCCATGGCCGCCAGCGGGAACCCCTCCAGCATCCCGAGCAGCTGAATCAGCGTGACCCCGCCGGAGCTGGGCGGCGGCATGGTGATCACCGGTTGCCCTCGCCAGCTGCCGATCAATGGCGGCAGCGCCTGGGCGCGGTAGGCGGCCAGGTCGGCAAGGGTGATCAGCCCGCCCTGGCGGCCCATCAGCGCGGCCAGACTCTCGGCCACCGGCCCCTCGTAGAAGCCCGCCTCGCCGCGCCGGGCGATGCCGGTGAGCGTGGCGGCCAGCTGGGGCTGACGCCAGAGCTCGCCGGGGCGATAGGGCTGCCCGTCCGGGCGGAAGAACAGCGCCGCGGAGGTGGGATCGGCGCGCAGCAGGGGGGCGGCGCTCTCCAGGGAGCGGGACAGATCCCGACTCACCGGGAACCCCTCTGCCGCCAGGCGGATCGCCGGCGCCATCACCCGCGCCAGCGGCCAGCGGCCGTAGCGGCGCTGGACCAGCAGCAGGCCCGCCACCGTGCCGGGCACGCCCGTGCTCTGCAGGCTGCGGGTGGCCCGTTGGCGATCCACCTGGCCGCTGGCATCGAGGAAGAGGTCGGCCCGGGCGGCGGCGGGTGCGGTTTCGCGGAAGTTGATCGTGACCGCCCGGCCTCGGCCCACCCGCCGCTCTCCCTCCAGCAGCGGCGTGCCCGCCCTGGCCGGTTCCGGGCGCCAGAGCACGAGGAAGCCACCACCGCCGAGGTTGCCGGCCTGGGGCAGGGTCACCGCCAGGGCGAAGGAGGCCGCCACCGCCGCATCCACCGCGTTGCCGCCGTCCCGCAACACGTCACGGCCTACCCGGCTGGCGTGCGCCTCCTGGGTGGCCACCATGCCCCCTGCCGACACGACGGGGTGAAAGCGCTGGCCGGCCTCCTGCAACACATTGGCGGGCACCGCCGATGGCGCCGCACCAACCGGCAACCCCTGGGCCCGCCCCGACAACTGCAACGGAAAGGGCAGTGCTAACGACAGCGTCAGCGGCCAGAACGGCACCAGCAACGGCGCGCCGGCCGCCAGCCCCACCAGCAGCCGCAACAGCCGCTGCTCAGCTCTCGCCATAGCCGCCGCCCCCCGGGGTGCAGATCTCCAGCAGGTCACCCTCCTGCACCTGCAACTGCGCGGCCCCCTCCAGCAGCAAGGCAGGCTGGCCCGCCCGCTCCAGGCTGTTGCGACCGAGCGCGCCCGGTCCGCCGCCGGCCAGGCCAAAGGGGGGCACCCTTCGCGATCCCGTCAGCAGCGACACCGTCATCGGTTGCAGAAAGCGAAGGCGCCGCTCCACCCCCTCCCCGCCGCGCCAGCGGCCCGTCCCGCCGCTGCCCTGCCGCACGCGAAAGCTCTCCAGCTGCACCGGAAAGCGCTGCTCCAGCACTTCTGGATCGGTGAGGCGGGAGTTGGTCATGTGGCTCTGCACCGCATCGGCACCCGCGAATCCCAGGCCGGCGCCGCTGCCACCGCAGATCGTTTCGTAGTACTGGCAAGCGGCATCGCCGAAGGTGAGATTGTTCATCGTGCCCTGCGCCGCCGCCATCACCCCGAGGGCCCCGAACAGGGCATTGGCCACCGCCTGGGACGTTTCCACGTTGCCCGCCACCACCGCCGCCGGCGGCCTTGGCCGCAGCAGGCAGCCCTCGGGGACCACCAGCTGCAGCGGCCGGAAACAGCCGGCATTGAGGGGGATCGGCTCCGCCACCAGGCAGCGAAACACGTAGAGCACCACGGCCTTGGTGATGGCCAGGGGGGCGTTGAGGTTGCCGGGTTGCTGGGGGGAGGTGCCGCTGAAGTCGATGCAGGCCGTGCGGGCGCGGCGATCGATCGTCACCGCCACGGCGATGCGGGCGCCGCCGTCGAGCTCCACACTCCATTGGCCACCCTTCAGCGTGCCGATCACGCGCCGCACGGCCGCCGCGGCGTTGTCCTGAACATGGGCCATGTAGGCCGTGACCTGCGCCACCCCCTCGCGGCGGCAGAGGCGCTCCAACTCCGCAGCCCCGAGCTGGTTGGCCGCCATCTGCGCCTGCAGGTCGGCGAGAAACTGGTCGGGATTGCGCACCGGCCACGGACCGGCCTGCAGGCGCTGCTGCCAGGCCGTCGCATCGAACACCCCCTCACGCAGCAACGGCACGTTGGTGAGCAGCAGGCCTTCCTCGGCGATCAAGCGGCTGTGGGGCGGCATGGAGCCGGGGGTGAGGCCGCCCACATCGGCGTGGTGGCCGCGGCAGGCCACGAAGAAGCAGGGCCGATCAGCACCGGCGAACACCGGGCTGATCACGGTGATGTCGGGCAGATGGGTGCCGCCGTTGTAAGGATCGTTGGTGGCGATCACATCGCCGGGGCGCAGCGGTGGCCGTTCCCCGCGCCCCACCATCTCCAGCAGGCTGGCAAGGCTTTCACCCATGGAGCCGAGGTGCACCGGGATGTGGGGCGCATTGGCCACCAGGGCGCCATCGGCATCGAAGAGCGCACAGGAAAAATCCAGCCGCTCGCGGATGTTCACGGAGCGGGCGCTTTGGCGCAGCCGTTCCCCCATCTGCTCGGCGATCGCGGCGAAGCGGTGATGGAACAGCTCCAGACGCACCGGGTCGACGGAGGCTGCAGCCGCGGAAGCGGCGCTTCTCACAGGGGTGACAGCCACAGCAGCGCCTGAGGTGGCTGTTGTGATGGTGCAGGTGGTGGCAGCTGGGGCAACAGCCGCGGGCTCGCCAGAGGCGGGGCGCTGGAGCAGCAACTCGCCTTGCGGCAGCACCTCGGCCCGCCAACCCGCCGCCAGCACAAGGGTGCCGATCGACTCCAGCACCAGAGCCGGTCCCTGCAGCGTCTGGCCGACCGCCAGCCACTCCCGGCGCACCAGCGGCACGGTGTGCCAGCAGCCCCCGGCATACAACGACACCGTGGGGACAGTGGGGGGGGTGGCTCCATCCGTCAACAGCAATGGCACAGCACCGGCCGCTGTTGCCGGCCAGACCAGTTCCACCTCCAGCCGCTCCACCACGAGAGCTGGGGCGGCCCCGTGCCGTGCCTCCTGCGCGTGGCCGAAGTGGCGGCGATGGCTGGCGTCGAAGGCAGCCTCCATCCCCTCGATCTCCCCGAGAGGCACGATCAGGCTCACCTCGCTCGCGGGGTAACGCAAGGCCACCCGCACCTCCCGCCGCAGGGTTGAGGCCGGGCCAGCAGGTTCCCCTTCGCGAGCAGGTTCCCCTTCGACACCGGCACCGGCAGTCCAGCGACCATCGGCCGCAGCGCCGAGGGCCAGCGCGCCGGCGGCGGTGAGCGCCTCAGCCCAGGCCATCAGGCGCGGCAGCAGCGACGCCGTGAGCGGCTCGCGCACCACCTGCTCGCGCAGCAACCGTTGATCGGCCTGACCCAGGCCGTAGGCGGAGAGCACACCGGCCAGGGGGTGCAGAAGGATGGTGTCGATCTCCAGGGCTTCGGCGAGCGCGCAGGCGTGCTGGCCACCGGCCCCGCCGAAGCACACCAGCGTGGCGCCGCGGATGTCGTGGCCCTGCTGAATCGAGATGCGCCGGATCGCCGCGGCCATATGGTCGATGGCGATCGCCACGGCACCTTCCGCCAGGGCTTCCGGCTGTTGCGGCTGCCCCACGGCGGCGCCGATGCGGGCGGCCAGGGCCTCGAAGCCAGCGCGAACGGGCTCCAGATCAAGCGGCTGGTCGCCGGTGGCACCGAACAGGGCCGGGTAGCCATCGGGTTGCAGCCGGCCCAGCAGCAGGTTGGCATCGGTGATGGTGAGCGGGCCGCCGCGGCCGTAGCAGGCCGGACCCGGCTGGGCACCGGCGGACGCGGGGCCCACCTGCAGCCGCTCGCCGTCAAAATGGAGCACGGAACCACCACCGGCGGCCACGGTGTGGATCGGCAGCATCGCCGCCTCCAGCTGCAGCCCGGCGATCACGGCCTGTTCGCTGCGTTCCCAGCGCTCGGCGACAGCGTCGTGCTCCGAGCCCGTGGGGGAAGGTTCGCTTGCCACCACATGGAAGACATCCGTGGAGGTGCCGCCCATGTCGAAGCCCACGATCGCCCTGGCATCGATGGGCCCGGCGCGAGCCGCTGCCGCCGCCTTCAGCGCGCCCACCATGCCACCCGCCGGCCCGGAGAGGATCGTGTCCTTGGCGCGGATCAGCTCGGGAGCCAGCAAGCCGCCGCTCGACTGCATCACCTGCAGCGGCATGCCGGCACCGAGGGCACGCCGCAACCCCGCCAGATAGGCCTGCAGCGCCGGCCCCACATAGGCCTCCACCACAGCGGTCTGGGCGCGGCTGACCAGCCGCGGCCGCGGTGCCACCGCGTGGGACAGCGCCACCTGCTCGAACCCGAAGCGCTCCAGCCAGGCGCCCAGCTGCTGTTCATGGCGGGGATGGCGGGCGGCATGCAGCAGGGCCACGGCGCAACTGCGCAGGCCATCGGCGCGCGCCTGGGTCAGGGACCGGGCCAGGGCGTCATCCAGCACCAGCGGCTCAAGCTCGCGGCCATCGGCCGCCAGGCGGCCCGGCACCTCCAGCACCCGGGTGTGCAGCGGCTCAGGCCGACGGATCTCGAGCGCAAACAGATCCGGGCGATGCTGATCGCCGATGCGCAGCGCGTCGCCGAAACCGCGGCTGAGCAGCAGCAGGGTGGGAGCACCGCGCCGCTCCAGCAGGGCGTTGGTGGCCACCGTGGTGCCCACCCGCACGTCGGCAATCAGGCCGGCGGGGATCGGTTGATCCGGCGCCACCTCCAGCAGCGCGCGGATGGCGACCACGGCAGGATCTGGGCCGGCGCCGGCGGCGCTCTGCGCCGGGTGTGAGGGCAGCTTGCGCACGCTGCAGACGCCGCTGGGGCTGAGCGCCACCAGGTCGGTGAAGGTGCCGCCGCGGTCGATCCAGAAACGCCAGCCGGAAGGGCCGCTGCGGGGGTTGCCGCTCACCGGCGGCCGCTCCTGTTGCACCGCCCGCTCAGCGGTAATTCTCGAACTGCAGCGGCAGCTCGAGATCTTCAGCGCGCAGCAGCTGGATCACCTGCTGCAGATCGTCCTTGTTCTTGCCCGTGACCCGCAGGCTCTCGCCCTGAATCGCCACGGTGACCTTCTTGACCTGATCGCGCACCGTTTTGCTGAGCCGCTTGGCCAGCTCCTGGCTGAGGCCTTTGCGCAGCTTCACCACCTGTTGCACGCGGTTGCCGCCCACCGGCTCCGCCGGCTGGAAATCGAAGATCTTGAGCGAGAGCTCACGCTTGACGGCCTTCTGGCGCAGCACATCGGCCACGGCTTCCAGGGTCATGTCGCTGGCGGTGGTGATCGTGAGGCTGTTCTCCTCCAGATCGATCTCGGTCTTGGAGTCCTTGAGGTCGTAGCGCTGACCCACCTCACGGCGCACCTGGTCCAGCGCATTCACCAGCTCCTGCCGATCGAAATCCGACACCACGTCGAAAGAAAAGGTGTCGGCCATGGGCAGGTGCTCGGAGCTGAAGACCTGACTTTAGGAAAGTGCTTCCGGGCGTCCCATGGCCAGGGTGAGGATGGACCGGGGAGGAGGGCTGCGCCCCTCCCCGAACTCCCTGAGCTGATGGTGATGTCTACGTCCCGGCGCCGCGTGCTGGATTCCATCGGGGGGGTGGCCCTGGGCTCCACCCTGTCGTTGTTCCTCCAGAGCGGACGCTCCCGGGCTGCAACGGCCCCTGCCCAACCGCGCAGCCTTGACGCTCTGAATCAGACCATTCGTTCCTCCTTCAGCGCCCTGAGAGGAGAGAAGGCGTTCCTGATGCGTTCGCCGGCATTCAGCGCCTCGGCATCGGGAGCCCAGACGACGGCTGCCTGGCAACAGGGGCTGAATCCAAGCCAGCCCCTGTTCTGCGGCAGCAGCTTCAAGGCGTACGTGCTGGCTGAATTCCTGCGGCAGCTGGAGAGCGGCAAGGTCAGCCTGCAGGAACAGTTACCGGTGAATGATTCGGTGCGGTTTCTCAGCAGCCTGGTGCTGGAGAACGTCAGCGGCACGATTCCGGCTTCGGTGGCCCTGGAAGCCATGATCATGCACAGCGACAACACCGCCACCGACATGGTGCTCAAGCGGATCGGCGCGGACAACGTGCGGGGCTTGATCGCCTCTCTCGGCCTGCCTGATACCCGGATCCCCACCAGCACGCGTCAGTTCTTCTCCTACCTGCTGGGAGCCCCCGCCGGCGTGGATCTGGGCTGGCAAGGGGTCAACAAAGCACTGGAGGCCAGCGGAACGCAGACGCGGCCGATCATCAACGACCAGGAGACGATGGTGGGATCTCCCGCGGATTTCGTCCGCTTCTATTCCAGGGCCTTGCAGGGAGAGCTGTTCCGCACCAGCAGTTCCCTGAAGGAGTTCAGGCGCATCCTGGGGTTGCCGCCAGCGATCACCGTGCTGGATCTGCCCCGCGCCCATCTGTTCCTCAAGGGCGGAAGCCTGGATTTCGCCCCCGACTATGTGATGTCGCTGGCCGGCGGCATGCGGCTGTGCAACGGCCGCTGGATCACTTTCTCCTTCCAGCAGAACTGGAAGGACACCGATCCTGCGGCCGCCAAGGCCACCATTCAAACCTTCATCGACACGATCGCGGGCATCTTTCGGGCTGCGGCAGGGTTCTTCTCAGGCTGAGCCGCCCGGTAGAACAGAACCTCCCCCATGCGCCCCTCCCATGGACCTGCCACTGCTGTTCATGGACCTGCCGTTGCTGCTGACGGGCGAACCGAAGGCCCCCCTGGCCTGGTCGCTGGTGCTGTCGGGGGCGGTGGTGATCCTCAGCCTGGTGCCACTGGGGGCCGGGCGGGCCAGCGCGGATTTCACCCCCGCCGATCTGGCCGCCCCGCGGGCCATGTTCGAGCGGCTGCCGGCCTGGGGGCAAAGGGCCAGCTGGGCCCACCAGAACTGTTTCGAGGCCTTCACGCTGCATGCGCCCGCCTGCCTGCTCTGCCTGCTGGCGGGGCCGGCGATGCTGGCAGCGTCGCCGCTGCTGGCCCTGGCGGCCCTGCTGCACCCGGCGCTGCGGCTGGCCTACATCGGCGCCTACCTGGCCAACCAGCCGCTGCTGCGCAGCCTGAGCTGGGTCGGTGCCCTGCTCTGCACCGCCCTGCTCTACACGGAAGGGCTCAAGGCACTGTTGCACGCCTGAAGTCCGGGATGCTCGCCTGAAGTACCGTCCGGGCTGGTCGCCTGAAGTGCGCGCTGCCAGCCCGGGCCAGCGCTCAGCTGCCGCCCTTCTCCTGCAGCCCCTTGAGCGCGGCCAGCAGGGAGGCGGGGCTCTGGGGATCCACCATCAGCACCGATCCCCCCTTGCTCGCTGCCATCGCCTGGCCCATCGCCATCCAGTCCTTGGCGAGCAGCAGCCTCAGGCTCTCGGCGGCAGCGGGATGGGAGTCGATCACGGCGGCCAGCTGGGCGGCAGATTCGGCCCTGGCCCTGGCCAGCAGCAACTGCTGCTTGGCCTGGGCATCGGCATCAAGCAGCACCGCCTCCTGCTTGGCCTTGGCATCAAGCACCAGTGCTTCGGCCCGCCCCTTGGCGGCATTCACCTGGGCCTCTCGCTCCCCCTCGGAACGAAGAACGGCCGCCCGCTTCTCTCGCTCCGCACTCATCTGCATCTCCATCGCCTGCTGCACCCCCTTGGAGGGCTGAATGTCACGCAGTTCCACGCGGGTCACCTTCACGCCCCAGGGATCGGTGGCCTGATCGAGCTCGCGCAGCAGCACCTCGTTCACCTCGGAGCGGGTGGAGAAGGTCTGGTCGAGGTCGAGCTTGCCCATCTCCGAGCGAATCTGGGTGAGCACCAGGTTCACCATCGCCGACTTGAGGTTGTCGAGGGCGTAGTAGGCCTTGGCATGCTCAAGCAGTTGCCAGTACACCACCGCATCCACCTCGATCGAAACGTTGTCGCGGGTGATGCACTGCTGCGGGGGAATGTCCAGCACCCGCTCCTTCAGTGACTCGTTGCTGACGATGCGCTCCACCACCGGCAGCACCAGCGACATGCCGGGGGTGAGCTGGCGGTCGTACTTGCCGAGGCGCTCCACCAGCATCGAGCGGCCGCCATTGGTGATCTTGACGCTGCTCACTCCGAGCACCGCCAGCAGCGCCAGCGCGGGCAAGGAAAACAGGACCTCCATGAAGGCGGCAGAGAACGGGGTGCCATCACAGTACGCAGCCCGCCCGGGCCCAGCCAGCAGACTGGGGCCGATTCGAGACTCCCCGTCATGGCATCCCTGATCTGGCTGGCGGTGGCGGCGGTGCTGTTCCTGGTGGAGGTAAGCGTGCCGGGCTTCGGCGGCTTTCTGATCGCCGCCATGGCGGCGTTGGTGGTCTCGTCGCTCACGGCGCTGCTGGGGCTGGCCCTGCCGCTGCAGCTGGGGCTGTTCGCGCTGCTCACCGTGGCGGGGAGCGCGGCGATCTGGGCCTGGTCGAAGCGGCAACGGCCGGCCCGCGATCGGATCGAAACGAGCGACCGGGCCGTGGTGATCGATGGCTTCGATGCCCAGGGGCGCGGCCGCGTGCGCTGGCAGGGGCAGAGCTGGGCCGCAGAAAGTCTGGAAGGGGAACGGTTGCTGCCGGGCGCCGCGGTGGTGGTGATGCGCCGCGTGGGAACCAAGCTGGAAGTGCTGGCCGATGGGCGCTGAGAGGTGCTCCCCAGCGCTCAGTCGAAGAACAGCAGGGTGACCACCTTGCCCATGTCTTCGGCGGTGCGGCAGCTGGCCAGCAGGGTTTCGCTGTCGTGGAAGGCGAAGCAGATCAGCTGGTCGCAGCGGCCGATGATCTCCTGGTTGCAGAGGGTGCTGGCCATCGGCAGGGTCAGATCGTCGTGGTCGGGCTTCTCCACCAGGTGCAGCACCTTCTCCAGCTGCTGGCGCGATTCCAGCGGCTGACGCTCGAGGCTCTGGGGCAGCAGCACGGTGAGGCGCGAGGGGTCGACGCCGAGCACGCCGCGGATCACGGCGGCGTTGACCCCCTGGGAGCCGGAGGTGACGAGGCTGTGCCCCTCCTGGGCCAGGGAGCGAGCTACCAGCTCCACCAGATGGATCGACACCACCGGCACGTGGCGGCTGCCGAGGATGGCGATGCGTCGCTTGCCCGTGTCCTGCAGCAGGGCCAGTTCCTGAGCCAGGGTGTCAATCCGGTCCAGAGGGGGCAGATCAAGGGACCGCGTCACCGAGCACGTGCAGCCGATGGCACGAAACTAGCAGCGCCCCTGCAGGAGCTTCAGGCGCTGATCGGCAGCCGCAGGCGATCGAACAGGCGGTCGAAGCGGCAGTGTTCCTCCACCAGCCGGATGGCGTAGGTGGCTTTGACGGATTCGTGCAAACGCACGTTGCCGAAGGCCCGCTCGATCACCTCCACGGTGGTGAGTGTGTCGTGCTCCACCTTGAGCAGGGGCACGTCGAGTTCTTCGGCGCGATTGATGAGCTGGGAGAGCGGATCGCCTGCGCCGGTGAGGATCAGGCACTGGGTGGAGGCCTCCAGGGCCGCCAGCTGGATGTCAGTGCGGTCGGCACCGGTGACCACGGCCATGTTGCGCCGACGACGGAAGAATTCCATCGCGGAGTTGACGTTCATCGCCCCGATCGAGAGTGTTTCCACCAGCAGATCGAGCCGCTCGGGGCAACAGAGCACCTTCGCGCCCAGCCGCTCGGCCAGCTCTTCCACGGTGACGCTGCGCAGCAGTGGGCTGCGGGGCAGCACGCCGAAGACCTGCAGCCCCAGACGCTCCATGGCGGGCACCTCCTCCTGCAGGAGGGTCTCGACGGCATCGGGATCCACAGCGTTCAGCACCACGCCGGCCAGGCGCTCGCCGAGCAGGTCGCGGGCCTGCAGCAGGGGATCAATGCTGCAGCTGTCGAGCCAGTGGTGCACCAGGACCACCGGGGCTTCCAGCCCGTGCGCCAGCTGCACCAGGCTCAGCCCATAGAGCAGACCTTCGCTGAGGCTGCCGGAGGCCTCCAGCAGCGTGAGCCCATCATTGGGGGCGCTGAGGTGGTCGCGCAGAGCCCCGAATCCATCACCGGCGCCCAGTTCGCCCTGCAGGAGTCGCTGCCGCGCCGTGGCCGGCTCCAGCAGCTGCAGCGAAGGCAGCAGGCAGTCTGGCGCCAGGCCGAGGATGCCGCCGACGAAACGCACGTCGTCATCGATCAGGGGGGCCGATGGACCATCGCCACCGGGTAAGGGCCTGCGATCCAGCCGCAGACTGGTGGCCAGGGGTTTGCCGAAACGCACCGGCACACCCATGCGGGCGGCCTGCCTTGCCAGGCCGAGCACCAGCGCTGATTTTCCGCTGAAGGGGTGGCACGAACCGATCAGCAGAGTGCTGCTCATGGGGATGGGTTCGCCGGGGCCAGGGTCAGGCAGCAGCCTACGAGGAGACCGGTGGCGGGGCCTCGCCGAGGATCAGCCAGCGCCAGAACGATTCGGGAAGGTCGCCACCACCGCTCACGGCGCGGTCTTCCAGCAGATCCATCAACCAGCCCACCAGGTGGTGGGTGGGCACAGTGAAGCTGTAGCGGATGTCCGGTTGGTCAGGGAAGGCGAGCTCACACTGGCTCGGCTGTTGCGGGGCTACACCGGAGGTCCAGCTGAGCTCGAAGCGATGGGCCCCGTTCGGATGCAGCGGGCGCAGCCCACTCACCCGCCGGAGGGCGAGCTGATCGAGACCGCGTTGCAACCAGCCTTCACGGCTCAGTCCACCGCAATAGGGGGCGAACAAGGCCACCTGTGCAGCTTCCTGGGACAGGGTGGATGATCCTTGTGCTGGGCCCTCACTAAACACGTTGGATGTTGCCTGTCCTTAGAACAAAAAGAATGTCCTCACCTGATCGTACCGGCTGTAACAGTGGTTCGCCCACCACCGCGCAGCGATGAATGCCATGAGGTCCGCCTTGCTGCCACTGCAGGGCCGGCATGTGGCGGTCACCGGCGCCGGTGGCGCTTTCGGCAGCGCCCTGCTCCGCCGCCTCCATGGCCAGGGGGCCAGGCTGCTGGCGCTCACCTCCCGGCCCACCGCCGTAGAACTCAGCGATGCCAGCGGGCAACCGATTCCGTTGTCCAGTCTCTGCTGGGGCTGCGGCGGAGAGGCGGCGCTGCGTGATCAGCTGCTGGATGTGGACATCCTGGTGATCAACCATGGCGTGAACGTGCATGGGGATCGCAGTCCTGCCGCCGTGGAGCGCAGCCTCGAGGTGAACGCGCTGAGCAGCTGGCGTCTGGTGGAGCTGTTTCTGTCTCTGCCCGAGCCAGCGGCTGATCGCCCCCGCCGCGAGCTGTGGGTGAACACGTCGGAAGCCGAACTGATGCCGGCGGTGAGCCCGCTCTATGAGCTCAGCAAGCGCCTGCTGGGTCAGCTGCTCAGCCTGCGCAGCCTCGATCAGCAGGGGCCCCGGGCCTGCCGGATCCGGCGCCTGGTGCTCGGCCCCTTCCGCTCCGCCCTCAATCCGATCGGTGTGATGAGTGCCGACTTCGTGGCCGGTCAGGTGATCGCCCAGGTACGCAGAGGCATGGGGCTGGTGATCGTGACCCCCAACCCACTCACCTATCTGCTGTTCCCGTTGGCGGTGCTGATGCGAAGGCTCTACTTCGGGCTCACAAGCCGCAGCATCTGAGTGGCCGGAGCGCACCGCGGCTGCGTGGCCTGGCGCACGGCGAGGCCGCTCAGAAGTCGCGGTCGGTGAGGATCTCGCAACCGTCGGAGGTGACGGCGATCGTGTGCTCCCACTGGGCCGAAAGGCTTCCGTCCACCGTCACGACCGTCCAGCGGTCGCGCAGGGTGCGGCAGTGCTTGCTGCCGCCGTTGAGGATCGGCTCCACGGCGAGGGTCATGCCGGGGCGGAGCTTCACGTTGGGCAGATCCTTGGTGCGGAAGTTGAACACCGAGGGCTCTTCGTGCAGGTTGCGGCCCACGCCGTGGCCCGTGTAGTCCTCCACCACGCTGTAGCCATGGGCTTCGACGTGGTCCTGGACGGCGCCGGCGATGTCGAGCAGGGTGTTGCCTGCCTTCACCTTGGCCAGGCCCTGCATCAGCGACTCCTGGGCCACGCGGCTGAGTCGGCAGGCGTCGTCGCTGCTGGCACCCACGCAAAGGGACACGCAGCTGTCGCCGTGGTAGCCCTCGAAGTAGGCGCCGGTGTCGATCTTGAGCAAATCGCCCTCGCGGATCACACGCTTGCTGCTGGGGATGCCGTGCACCACTTCGTTGTTGATGCTCGCGCAGATGCTGGCGGGGAAGCCGTGGTAGCCCTTGAAGCTGGGGGTGGCGCCCAGTTCACGGATGCGCCGTTCGGCGTGGCGATCGAGGTCGGCGGTGGTCATGCCGGGGGCGGCCAGTTCCAGCAGTTCGCGCAGCACGGTGGCCACGATCCGGCTGGAGCGCCGCATGATGCCGATCTCGCGCGCCGACTTGATCTCCACGCCGCGACGGCTTTTCTGAATGCGGGGACCGGCCTGGGTGACCACAGAAGCGGGCGACGCCGCCGCCATTCCCACGGCCGCCCCTCCGCCGCCCTGTGCGCTCGATCCTTGGGTGGCGGCCAGCAGATCGGCGAACAGATTCATCGACGGATCCTTGACATCTCAGACTCCAAGCTACCAATTTCAACCCGGCACCTATGCAGACCCTGGCGGCGTTGCGGCGCTGGCATGCGCAGGCAGCCCCGTTCGTGCTCGCCCCCATGCTTCTCACAGCGACCACCGGCATGGGGTACCGGCTGCTGCGTGACTGGGGCGGCCTGAGCCGCGATCAGGCCCACCTCTTGATGGTGCTGCATGAAGGCGAATGGTTGGGCAGCACCGGCAAGACCTTTTATGTGGCCCTCAACGGCCTGGGATTGCTGTGGATGCTGGTCAGCGGAGGCGCCATGGTGGCCGGCAAATGGCAGCGCGCCACTGCCGCCCGGCGCCCCGCCGGGCCCGCTGCCACCAACCGCACCGGCGGCGACGCTTCCGAGGGGGGCGGATGACCCGGTAAAGTCGCTGTTTGCTCAGGCGTGAAGGAAGCCGGGATGGCAGCGGAACTCATCGAAGACAGCACCAGCGAGACGAGCACTCCCGAAGCGGGCACCGCTGCGGCAGCGCCTGCGGTCCGCACCGGCAAGCTCAGCGCCTACGAGCTGATGCGCACATTCGAGGCGGAGCAGCTCAAGAGCGACCTTCCCGAGATCTACGTGGGCGACACCGTCCGTGTGGGCGTGCGCATCAGCGAGGGCAACAAGGAGCGCATCCAGCCCTACGAGGGTGTGGTGATCGCCAAGCGCCACGGCGGCCTCAACGAAACCATCACCGTGCGCCGGATCTTCCAGGGCATCGGCGTGGAGCGTGTGTTCATGCTGCACAGCCCTCAGGTGGCCACGATCAAGGTGGAACGCCGGGGTAAGGTGCGTCGTGCCAAGCTCTTTTACCTGCGCGATCGGGTGGGCAAGGCCACCAGGGTCAAGCAACGCTTCGACCGCTGATCCCGCGATTCCCATCGTCTATCCAGGTGTCGCCCTGCGGCACCTTCTGAGGGTCATCGCCTTGCGCCGTTAGTTCAGTTGGTAGAACGCAGGTCTCCAAAACCTGATGTCGGGGGTTCAAGTCCTCCACGGCGCGCTCGATGACCCTTCCTGCACTTTTCTGGTTCCGGACATGGAGTTGGATCTACAACCCGGTGATGTGGTCAAGGTTCTTGAGTCGGCCGCACTGGGCTGGGTACGAGCTCGGGTGATCCGGGTCAAATCCGGAGGCCGTGTGGTGGTTCAGAGCGACCAAGGTCGGGAATTCACCGCCCGTGGCAACCAGGTCCGTCTCATTGAACCTGCTGGCTTTCGCCCCTGAGCGCGCGGATCTTTTTCGTGCGCCGCTGATTGCTTCAAGCCGCCGGCCATGCTGATTCTTGCGGCCAGCAATGGCCACAATCTCACTCTCGCTACACGTGTGGCCCAGGAAGCAGAGCTTCAGGGCCACGCTTTTCATGTGATGGATCTGGTCGATCTCGGCCTGCCGCTCTACAGCCCAGCGGCCGAGGTGGCCGGCAGCGGCGCCCACCCTGGGGTAGATGCGCTGGCCCACCAGCTGCGCTCCCTGGGGCGGCTGTGGGTGTGCGCGCCCGAATACAACGGCTCCCTGCCGCCCACGCTCAACAACGCCCTCGCCTGGCTGTCACGAAGCAGCGATGATTTTCGCGAGCTGTTCAACGGCCTTCCTGTGGCTCTGGCCACCCACAGCGGCGGTGGCGGTCAGAAGGTGCTGAGCGCCATGCGCCTGCAGTTCGCCCATCTCGGCTGCTCAGTGCTGGGGCGGGAGCTGCTGAGCACCGGCCAGAAGCCCGCCAACCCTGCCTCCATCAGCGCGATGGTTGCAGAGTTGCACCGTCTGGCGCCTGCCATCGCATCGGCTGGTTGACGACGGGACCGGCGGCAACTGATACTGCCGAGGTCGCCGACGCGACAGCGCACCCCGCACGGGAGCCCGGCCCAGCCGAGCCACCAGTACGGATGAACTGGGACTGTAGTTCAATCGGTTAGAGCACCGCCCTGTCACGGCGGAAGTTGCGGGTTCGAGCCCCGTCAGTCCCGTTTTCAATTCATCTCATCCACCAGGAGTGAACGCATTGACGGTGAGGGTTCGTCTCGCTCCCAGCCCTACCGGCACGCTTCACATCGGCACAGCCCGCACGGCGGTGTTCAACTGGCTCTTCGCGCGCCACCTCGGCGGTGCCTTCCTGCTCCGCATCGAGGACACCGATCGCGAGCGCTCCAGGCCCGAATACACCGCCAACATCCTCGACGGCCTGCGCTGGCTGGGCCTGGACTGGGACGAGGAGCCGGTGATCCAGAGCGAGCGCATCGAGGCGCATCGCGCCGCGATCCAGCAGCTACTCGCCAGTGGGCACGCCTACCGCTGCTACGCCAGCGAAGCGGAGCTGGCGGAGATGCGGGAGGCTCAGGCCGCCGCCAAGGAGGCCCCCCGCTACGACAACCGCCACCGCAACCTCAGCCCGGAGCAGGAGCAGGCCTTCATCGCCGAAGGGCGTGAAGCGGTGGTCCGTTTCCGCATCGATGACGGCGCCACGATCGTCTGGAACGATCTGGTGCGCGGCGAGATGCGCTGGAGCGGCAGCGACCTGGGCGGCGACATGGTGATCGCCCGGCGCGCCCCGGCTGATGCCATCGGCGACCCCCTCTACAACCTGGTGGTGGTCGTCGACGACGCCGCCATGGCGATCAGCCACGTGATCCGCGGCGAAGACCACATCGCCAACACCGCCAAGCAGTTGCTGCTCTACGACGCGCTGGGCCTGGCCGCACCGGAGTTTGCCCACACGCCCCTGATCCTCAACGGCGAAGGCCGCAAGCTCTCGAAGCGCGATGGGGTCACGTCGCTGAGCGAGTTCCGAGAGCTGGGCTACACCGCCGATGCGCTGGCCAACTACATGACCCTGCTCGGCTGGTCGCCGCCGGAGGTCATGGGGGAGCGCTTCAGCCTGGCCGAGGCGGCACCGGTCTTCGGCTTCGAGCGGGTCAATCGCGCCGGCGCCCGCTTCGACTGGGACAAGCTCAACTGGCTGAACGCCCAGGTGCTGCATGGCTTGCCGGCCGAGCAGCTGCTGGCTCTGCTGGCGCCGCGCTGGCGGGCCCAGGGGTGGAGCGCCCCCTCAGGGGAGGCCGGCTGGGAGCTGGAGCTAGCCGCCTTGCTGGGCCCCTCCCTGGTCACGCTGCAGGACGGCGTCGAGCAGGCCCGGCCCTTCTTCGAGCGTCCCAGCCTCAACGACGAAGCCCGCCAGCAGATCGAGAGCGAAGGGGCCAGGGCGGCCCTGGCGGCAGTGCTGCAGGCACTGGAACCTGCGGATCTCGCCCAGCTGGCCCACCAAGCACTTGATGCCGATCAGGCCAAGACCCTGCTGGGGGAGGCCGCCAAGACAGCCAGCGTGAAGAAGGGCGTGGTGATGAAGAGCCTGCGGGCAGCCCTGCTCGGCAGCCTTCAGGGCCCCGATCTCGTGGCCACCCTGCTGCTGCTCCAGCCCGGCGGCGAGGCCGTCGCTCGACTGCAGCGCAGCCTCTGAAATTGGCCAGCAGCGGCTCTCACGACCAGGCCCGCTCAGACCGAGGGGCCAGCCAGCGCCCTCAGCCTCCGGCTCCACCCGGCTCAGCTGCTACTCAGCCAACGCTTCATCAGAATCAGCCACCCGATCACCTGCCGGCTCCACCAGGCCAAGCCGCCGGGCCAGGGCTGCGGCGGTGAACCCCTGAATCCCCACCGTGAGGAGGATCGTGAGGAACACGAGGCCCTTGAGAGCGCCGCCGCCCGGAACTCCGGCTTCGTCGAGCCGGAGGGCGAACAGGCTGGCCACGGCGGCGGTGACGATGCCGCGCGGGGCGATCCAGCTGAGCATGAGCTTTTCGCGCCAGCCGAGCCCGGGCAACCCCAGGCCCGCCACCTGGATCACCGGCCAGCGGCAGAGCATCAGCACCAGCACGCAGGCCACGCCACCCAGCCCCAGCGGGCTCAACTCCGACCAGGACAGATCGGCGGCCAGCAGCGGGAACAGCACGGTGATGGCCAGCAAGGCGAGTTGCCGGATCAGCTCATCGAGCTGACTGGCCCCACCCTCGAGCCTCAGCCCCACCACCACCCCGGCACTCACGGCAGCCGGTAATCCGGATTCGGGCAACAGGGTTTCGCAGCCTCCCACCAGCAGGAACAGCACGCCGAGGCTGAGCTGCAGCGCCAGGGCATCGAGCACCTCGGAGCCTTGCAGCAGACGGCGCAGCAGCTCAGAGAGCAGCCACCCCGCCAGGCTGCCGATCAGCACACCGCCACCCAGCCGCAGCACCAGCCGACTGGCCACCTCCTGCCAGCTGCCGAGATCACCGATGGCGAGCTGCAGCAGCAGCAGCGCCAGCACGGCGCCCAGCGGTTCGAGCGCGAGCCCTTCGGCTTCGAGCACATTGGCGAGCGAGGGCAACAGGCGCATCTGCTGCACCATCGGTGTGACCACGGTGGGGCCGGTGGCGAGCGCGATCGCCCCGAACACCAGAGCCAGCGGCCAGGACAGACCGGCCAGCAGGTGGGCCAGCAGCACCGCCGCCAGGAAGCCCAGCACGGCCCGCACCAGCACCACCTGCACAACGGTGCGCTGCAGGTCGCGGCCCGCCAGCCTCAGATTGAGGCCGCCATCGAACAGGATCAGACCCACCAACAGGCTGACCAGTGGCTCCAGCACCGGCCCCAGCGCCTCGGTGTCGACCAGGTCGAAGCCGGCCCTGCCGATCATCAGGCCCACCGCCAGGAGCAGCACCACCGCCGGCAAACGGCTGAGCTGGGCCAGCAACTGGGCCATCGCCCCGGCGAAGAAGGCCTCACCCCAGATCAGCTCCAGCCTGCTCAAGCGGCCCCGGACAGAAGGAGAGCGATGGCCTTGGGCGGCGTGATCACAGTGGCTCTGCGCGGCGTGAGCGCGGTGGCGACTGCAGACCTCCGGTGCGGGAGGCCCCGGGCCTGTTCAGGCGGGCTGGGACGCGCTGCAACCATGGGGATCATCGGGAAGCGAATTCCGGCACGATGCGGATCCCCACCACAGAGCTGGGACGCAGCACCAGGTATTCCCCTTCAAGGTCGTTGATCGGCACATTCACGAAGGCATCGCCGTTGCTGCCGTTGAGCACGCCGCCGTACCACTGCTGGAACGCGTCGAGCGTGGCGAAATGGATGATCTGCTGGTGACCGCCGAGCAGCAGCAGATGAATGGTGTAGCGGCGGGGTTGGCGTTGGGATTGGGAGTCCATGGCGTGCGCGTGCGGGAAGCGACCGGTGGCTCCGCAGGAGACGGCCGTGGGCCACAGCCCCGGGGGCTGGCGGAAATCTAAAGCGCCCGACGAAGCATCACTCCTGGATGCATCGCACGTGCAGACGACGGGTCACCGCAAGCGGTGGGCGATTGGGAGGATCGGGTCCGGCAGGCCGCCCTGTGGTGGTTCCAGATGGCAGGCTGAGGCGCAGCTGAGGGTGGGGCAGGACGTGGCCAAGGCAACGAAGAATTCGGCTGAGAGTGGTCCGGCTGAAGCAGGTTTGCCTGGGAGTGGTTCACCAGAGAATGGTTTGCCTGGGGCCGGCCCAGCCCCGAACGCTCCGGCCGATCACCGGTCGGTGGGGGAGCAGCGGCCCCTGCTGCTGCTCGTGGACGGCCACTCGCTGGCCTTCCGCAGCTTCTATGCCTTCGCCAAAGGCGGTGAAGGGGGCCTGGCCACCCGCGATGGTGTGCCCACCAGCGTCACCTATGGCTTTCTCAAGGCTCTGCTCGACAACGTGAAGGGCCTCACCCCCCAGGGCGTTGTGATCGCCTTCGACACCGCTGAGCCCACCTTCCGCCACAACGCAGACGCCGCCTACAAGGCACACCGCGACGAAGCGCCCGAGCACTTCTTCACCGACCTGGCCAACCTGCAGGAGATCCTTGCCGGCGCCATGGATCTGCCGCTGTGTATGGCGCCCGGCTACGAAGCCGATGATGTCCTCGGCACCCTCGCCAACCGGGCCGCAAACGACGGCTGGCGGGTGAGGATCCTGAGTGGCGATCGCGATCTGTTTCAGCTGGTGGATGACGAGCGGGACATCGCCATCCTTTACATGGGGGGAGGACCTTACGCCCGCAACGCCGGCCCGCAGGTGATCCGCCGGGAGGGGGTGATCAGCAAGCTCGGGGTGACGCCGGAGGAGGTGGTGGATCTCAAAGCGCTCACCGGCGACGCCAGCGACAACATCCCCGGCGTCAAGGGTGTGGGCCCCAAGACAGCCATCGTGTTGCTGCAGGCCCATAACACCCTCGATGGCATCTATGCCGCCCTCGACCAGCAGAAGGGAGCGCTCAGAGCCAAGCTGGAGGCCGACCGGGACAACGCTTTCCGCTCGCGCATGCTGGCCGAGATCCTCGTGGACATCCCGCTGCCGAGCGAACCACGCCTGGCCCTCGGGTCCCTCGACCGGGACGCCCTGGCCCAGCGGCTCGAAGAGCTGGAGCTGCACAGCCTGGCCCGCCAGCTGGAGGCCTTCGAACGGGTGTTCTCCGGAGCTGCAGCCAGCGGCCGCGCGAAGGCTCAGACCACAACACCCAGCAGCAAAGCCAGCGGAACGGCCAGCGCAGAACCCGCCGCGGCCACCCCCTCAGCATTCGCCGGTGAACCAGCGGAAAGAGGCGGCCACGGCCAGGAGCCACGGAGCAGCAGCTCGGCTTCAGGCGACCACCCGCCTGCCGGCGCCGGGGGGCCTGAATCTCTCGCTGGCTCCCTCTTGCCGGTGCTGGAGCCCCAGCTGATCGCCACCACCAGCGCGCTGGCGGCCCTGGTGGAGCGGCTTCTGGCAGCCACAGATCCAACGGCACCGATCGCGCTCGACACCGAAACCACCGCACTCAACCCCTTTCAGGCGGAGCTCGTTGGGGTGGGGCTGTGCTGGGGAGACGGGCCTGCCGATCTGGCCTACATCCCGATCGGACACCAACCCGCAGTGGCCGAACCCGCCGCCGATCTGCTCACGGCAGCGGAACCAGCGACCGACGCCCCTGCCCAGCTGCCGCTGGCGGCGGTGCTCACCGCGCTGGCTCCCTGGCTGGCCAGCACGGCCCATCCCAAGGCCCTGCAGAACGCCAAGTACGACCGGCTGGTGCTGATGCGCCACGGGCTGGAGCTGGGCGGCGTGGTGATGGACACCCTGCTGGCCGATTACCTGCGCGACGCCAACGCCAAACATGGCCTGGAGGCCATGGCCCTGCGGGAGTTCGGCTTCAGCCCCACCGGCTACACCGACCTGGTGGCGAAGGGGCAGACCTTCGCCTCGGTGCCGATCGCCGCAGCCGCGCTCTATTGCGGCATGGACGTGCACCTCACCTGGCGCCTGGGCCGGCTGCTGCACGAGCAGCTGGAGGCCATGGGCCCCCGGCTCCTGCCCCTGCTCGCCCAGGTGGAGCTGCCCCTGGAACCTGTGCTGGCCCAGATGGAGGCCACCGGCATCCGCATCGACACCGCCTACCTGGCCGAACTCAGCGCGGAGCTGGGCGAGCAGTTGCACCGCCTCGATGGTGAGGCCAAGGCGGCGGCCGGCGTTGATTTCAACCTGGCCTCCCCCAAGCAACTGGGGGAACTGCTGTTCGACACGCTCGGGCTCGACCGGAAAAAGTCCCGAAAGACCAAGACCGGCTGGAGCACCGATGCCGCCGTGCTCGAGAAGCTCGAAGACGACCATGCGGTGGTGCCGCTGGTGCTGGAGCACCGCACCCTCAGCAAGCTCAAGAGCACCTACGTGGATGCCCTGCCCCTGTTGGTGGAGGCGGAAACGGGCCGTGTGCACACCGATTTCAACCAGGCGGTAACCGCCACCGGCCGCCTGTCGAGCAGCAACCCCAACCTGCAGAACATCCCGATCCGCACCGAGTACAGCCGACGGATCCGCAAGGCCTTCCTGCCCCAGGAGGGCTGGCACTTGATCAGCGCCGATTACTCCCAGATCGAGCTGCGCATCCTCACCCACCTCTCCGGTGAGGAGGTGCTGGTGGAGGCCTTCCGCAACGGCGATGACGTGCATGCCCTCACCGCCCGCCTGTTGCTGGACACCACCGAGGTGAGTGCCGCAGAGCGGCGACTGGGCAAAACGATCAACTTCGGCGTGATCTACGGCATGGGTTCCCAGCGGCTGGCCCGGGAGACCGAGCTCAGCCCCAGCCAGGCCAAGGAGTTTCTCGGCAAGTACAAGCAGCGCTATCCGAAGGTGTTCGCTTTCCTGGAGCTTCAGGAGCGGCTCGCCCTCAGCCAGGGATACGTGGAAACGATCCTGGGACGGCGGCGGCCCTTCCCGTTCGATCGCAATGGGCTGGGCCGCTTGCTGGGCAAGGATCCCTTCGAGATCGATCTGGAGGTGGCGCGGCGGGGCGGCATGGAGGCCCAGCAGTTGCGAGCCGCGGCCAATGCGCCGATCCAGGGCTCCAGCGCCGACATCATCAAGCTGGCGATGGTGACGCTGCAGCGCACCTTGGAGCAGCAGGCCCTGCCGGCCCGGCTGCTGTTGCAGGTGCATGACGAACTGGTGCTCGAAGCGGCCCCTGACGCACGCGAGCAGGTGGTCGCCACCGTGAAGGCCACCATGGAGCAGGCGATTCAACTGAGCGTGCCCCTGGTGGTGGACACCGGCTGGGGTCCGAACTGGATGGAAGCGAAGTAGGCGAGGGCGGGGCGAACAGCTCCACACAGTCGGCGGCCTAGGTTCGCGCACACGGCCCCTGGCCACCCTCTGCCTTTCTCCTCCGGCCCCGGGCCGGCATGCCTCTTGACCCTGCGGCTCACCAACACCCTCACCCGCCGCCTTGAGGCCTTCGAGCCCCTGGTGCCGGGTCAGGTGTCGATCTACTGCTGCGGAGTCACGGTCTACGACCTCTGCCACCTGGGGCACGCCCGCAGCTATATCGCCTGGGATGTGCTGCGCCGCTATCTGCAGTGGCGGGGTTATGCGGTCACCTTCGTGCAGAACGTGACCGACATTGACGACAAGATCCTGGCCCGCGCCGCCGCCGAAGGCAGCTCGATGGAGGCGGTGAGCGAGCGCAACATCCGCGAGTTTCAGGTGGACATGGCTGCCCTGGGGATCCTGCCGCCCGACCGTCTGCCCCGGGCCACCCGCTGCCTTGACGGCATCCGCCGGATGATCGCGGAGCTGGAGGCCAGCGGCGCGGCCTATTCCGCCGATGGCGACGTGTATTTCTCGGTGCTGAAGAAGGCCGACTACGGCAAGCTCAGTGGCCGCAGCCTCGACGAGCAGCAGGAGGGGGCCAGCGGCCGCATGGGCGAAGCGGAAGAGGCCCGCAAGCAGCACCCCTTCGACTTCGCCCTCTGGAAAGGAGCCAAGCCGGAGGAGCCCAGCTTCCCTTCCCCCTGGGGGCCGGGGCGGCCCGGCTGGCACATCGAATGCTCCGCGATGGTGCGCCAGGAGCTGGGCGACACGATCGACATCCATCTGGGCGGAGCCGATCTGATCTTTCCCCACCACGAAAACGAAATTGCCCAGTCGGAAGTGGCCACCGGCCAGGCGCTGGCGCGCTTCTGGCTGCACAACGGCATGGTGAACGTGGGCGGCGAGAAGATGAGCAAGTCGCTCGGCAACTTCACCACGATCCGGGCCCTGCTGGACGGCGGCACCACGCCGATGACCCTGCGCCTGTTCGTGCTGCAGGCCCACTACCGCAAGCCGCTCGACTTCACCGCCGCCGCGCTGGAAGCGGCGGCCACCGGCTGGAAGGGGCTCAATGCGGCCCTGCTGGTGGGGGATCAGCACGCCGCCTCGCTCGGCTGGGCTGCCGCCGCCCCGGCAACCGCTGCCACGGGGATGGCCCCCCAAGCCGACGCCGACCCTGCCGCTCCGCTGGGAGAGGCCCGCCAGCGCTTCATCGACGCGATGGACGACGACCTGAACACGTCCGCCGCCCTGGCGGTGCTGTTCGAGCTGGCGCGGCCCCTGCGCTCGCTCGCCAATCGGCTGGAGCGAGGGGATGCCGCCGCCGCCCCGGACGACCTGCGAGAGCGTTGGCTGCTGCTGCAGGAGCTCAGCACCGTCCTGGGCCTGGTGGCGGAGCGGCCCGCCGCAGGGGCGACAGCACCCGGCGCGGACGGACCCAGCGAAACCGAAATCCAGGCGGTGATCGAGGCCCGCCGGCTGGCCAAGGCCAGTAAGGATTACGCCACCGCCGACGGCCTGCGCGACCAGTTGCGCCGTGCCGGCATCGAGCTGATCGACCGCCCCACCGGCCTCACCGAGTGGATCCGGAAGTAAGCGGCCCCGAACGCCTACGGCATCGGAATCGGCAGGCTTGAAATGGGCCCGCTTGGGATCGGCTGGCCCGGCTCCATGGTCAGCTGGAGCGGCTCAGGAATCAGCTGGCGGTGTGGGCCCTTTGCCCACCATCAGCTTCTCGATCTTGCGGATCCGCCCCAGGGTGGTCTGCCACACCTCCTGACGGAAGGGGTCGTCGGCCGGGCAGGCGGCCACCAGCGCCTCGATGTCCTCCTGGCGCTCGAAGGCGTCCCAGAGCTCCCGCTCCAGGCGGGCCCGCTCGATGAAGTTCCAGCGCTTGAGCCAGAGCACGGAACACCGCGGCAAGTGCGTTCAGTGTGACGCGCTGCAGACCCAGGCCGTCTGCCCTGCAGCCGGCAATGGGAGACTGGCGCCCTGCAGCGTCGGGCCGTTCTGATGAAAGCGATCAGCGTGCTGGGCTCCACCGGCTCGATCGGCACCCAGACCCTGGAGCTGGCCGAGGAATTCCCCGATCGCTTCAAGGTGGTGGGGCTCACCGCCGGACGCAACCTGCCCTTGCTGGTGGAGCAGATCGTGCGCCACAGCCCCGAAGTGGTGGCGTTGGCCGAGGGGGAGCTGCTGGCTGAGCTGAGCGCACGGCTCGATGCCCTGCCGAAGGAGCAGCAACCGCTGCGGCGCCCTGAGCTGCTGGGCGGCAACGAAGGGCTCTGCGCCGTTGCCTCCTGGGCCAGCGCCGATCTGGTGGTGACCGGCATCGTGGGCTGCGCCGGGCTGCTGCCGACCCTGGCGGCGGTGGAGGCGGGCAAGGATCTGGCCCTTGCCAACAAGGAAACCCTGATCGCCGCAGGGCCGGTCGTGCTGCCGGCGCTGAAGCGCAGCGGCAGTCGCCTGCTGCCGGCCGATTCGGAGCATTCCGCCATCTTCCAGTGCCTGCAGGGCACCCCCTGGGCCGACACCGCCCGCCTCTCCACCGGCGTTCCCACCCCGGGGCTACGCCGCCTCCAGCTCACCGCCTCGGGCGGTGCCTTCCGCGACTGGCCGGCCGCCGATCTGGCCAAGGCCACCGTGGCCGATGCCACCAGCCACCCCAACTGGAGCATGGGGCGGAAGATCACGGTGGATTCCGCCACCTTGATGAACAAGGGGCTGGAGGTGATCGAAGCCCACTACCTCTTCGGCCTCGATTTCGACCACATCGAGATCGTGATCCATCCCCAGAGCATCATCCACTCGATGGTGGAGCTGGTGGATTCGTCGGTGCTGGCGCAGCTGGGCTGGCCCGACATGAAGCTGCCGATTCTCTACTGCCTCAGCTGGCCGGAGCGGCTGGAAACCCCCTGGCGCCGCCTCGATCTCACCGAGGTGGGCACGCTCAGCTTCCGCGCCCCCGACGGCGCCAAGTATCCGTGCATGGCCCTGGCCTACGCGGCCGGCCGCGCCGGCGGCACGATGCCGGCGGTGATGAATGCCGCCAACGAGCAGGCGGTGGCCCTGTTCCTGGAGGAACGGGTGCACTTCCTCGACATTCCGAAACTGATCGAACAGGTCTGCGACCGCCACCGGGCCGACCTCAGCGCCGCCCCCTCGCTCGCTGACGTGCTGGCCGTTGATGCCTGGGCGCGCCAGGCCGTGCGGGAGGCCGCCGCGGCCACCGGCCGCACCCTGCTGACCGCATGAGCAGCGGCATCCTGCCGGCGTCAGCCGGCGTCGAGCGCCACCTGCTGCTCTGCGCCACCCCCACCAAGGCCCTGTGCGGTGATCCGGCGGTGGGAGCCGCCAGTTGGGCCCTGCTCAAGCGCCTGCTGCGCGAGCGCGGCCTGGAGGACCCGGGGCGCCCCCAGGGGGTGGTGCTGCGCTCCAAGGCCGACTGCCTGCGCGTGTGCGAAGGCGGGCCGATCCTGCTGATCTGGCCGGAAGGCCTCTGGTACGGCGGTGTGACGCCGGAGCGGATCGAGCGGATCGTGGACGACCACCTGATTGCCGGCCGTCCCATCGACGACTGGGTGATTCGCCGCACGCCGTTCGCCCCCACCGCCACCGGCGTTCAGGGGCTCCCCTGCACCTGATCCAGCAGCCAGCGCGTCACCAGCAGATCCGACCAGCTGCCCCCCGAGCCGTGGAAGCCGTTGTGGCCGCCCGCCTGACTGAGCACGATCTGCAGCGGTGAGGCCGGCGTGAGCCGCTCCTGCAACGCCACCGCGGGGGCAGCGGGCACCCATGGATCGTCGAGGGCATGCACCAGCAGCAGAGGGGGCAAAGGCCGCGCTGGAGGTTCTCCCGCCAGGCAGCCCTGCAGCAGCCAGAGCGGACTGGCGCCCGCGTAGTAGGCCTCCACAGACTCGAATCCCCAGCGCGGCGCGGTGATCAGGGCGTCGAAGGCGCGGATCGACTCCACCGCCTGCAGCTGGCTGCGCTGCCCGTCCTGCAGGCCACCGGGATCGGCCAGGGTCTGCTGGCGCAGGCGCTGCAGCAGCCAGCGCTCGTACAGGCGGTTGCGGGGCCGGCCGATGGCGGCCGAACTGCTGGCCAGATCGATCGGGGAACTCACGACCACCAGGCCGTCCAGCAATCCCGGGGCGGAGGCGTCGAGCAGGCCATTGAGCAGCACGGTGCCGCCGAGCGACAGCCCCACCCCCAGCAGAGGGCGGCCGGCGGCGAGGCTGCGGGCCTGCCGCAGCGCCGGGATCAGATCGCGGTTGCAGTGGGCGGCGTAGGTGCCCCGCGCCAGGCTCCGGCCCGCTCCCGCGCCGCGCAGGTTCAGCCGCAGCACGGCAAACCCCGCCTGCCGCAGGACATGCGCCAGCCGCAGCAGGCCGATGCTGCGGCTGGAGCCGCCCAGCCCATGCAGCAGCAGCACGAGGGCGTGGGGGCTGGCGGCGGAGCCGTCGGGGCCAGCAGCGGGGGCATCGAGGCAGCCGAGCAGGGCTTCGCCTCCGGGCAGCGCCAGCGGCACCGCCTGGGCCGACTCCGCCGGTAAGCGCTCTGGACGCAGCGTGTCGCGCAGGGTCTGGAGATCGGCGCCCCACCAGGGCGCCCGGGGCTGGAAGGGCGGCACGCCCAGGTGATCCAGCAAAGCCGCAGCAGTCAACGTCAACGGAGCGATCAGGCGCGCGCGGGGCTGGCGCCGGCCGCCCCCTCCAGCCACTGGGCCAGGGAGCTGGGCAGCAGGTCCTGGCTGCTGGTGATTTCGATGAGGCGACCGATGGAGGCGGGCGCTTCGACGGCATCGAGGCAGACGCGCGCCACCAGGCGGCGGGGAATGCTGTTGCTCTCCTGCTGGTCCGGACCGCTGAAGCGCAGCCCTTCGCGCTCGAGACCCTCCTCGCTTTCGCGCAGCCCACCGGGGCGGATCACGGTCCAATCCAGGCCGCTGCTCTCCAGCCAACGCTCGCCGACGCGCTTCCAGATCAGGATCAGGCCGAACAGGTTGAGCGGGTGAAACAGCCGGCCGCTGCAGAGCGAGCTCACCAGCACCACGCGCTTGACCCCGGCGGCACGGCAGGCGGCGATCTGGCTGCGGATCGCCAGCGCATCCACCTGCAGCGGACCGGTCAGGTCGATCGACGGGCGCGCGCCGGTGGCGATCACCAGCGCCTCCACGCCGGCGAGCGCCTGCTGCAGGGCGCTCTGGTCGGACAGTTCCAGCCGGATCAGCTCCGCCCCTTCCAGTCCTTCAGGGACGTTCGAGCCCGGCCGCAGGATCGCCCGCACCGAATAACCACGGCGGCGCGCTTCCTGTACGACCCGCCAGCCGGTCTTGCCGGAGGCACCAGTGACGGCCAGCAGTGTCGGAGTGGAAGGGAAGGGCATCAGAACAACGGCAGCAATTCCTGTTCCAGGCAGCGGGCCTGCACCACCGAGCCGAGATGGCGCAGCAGACGGACCCGCAGGATCACGGGGTCGATGTCGCACTCCTGCTGGAAACAACCCTCAAGGTGCTCACGGAGGAGGGGTTCCGGCAGACCGGACTCGGGGAACTCTCTCATCGGTGCCTCATCGGCGCGGAGAACAGCGGGGGCTGCAGGTCCTGGGGGGATGGCCTGAACGTAGGGGCGGAAGCGGGAAAAACCCTGGGAACAAACCCCCATTCTTTCCGCTCAGGCAGCCACAGCGAGGGGCGGCACAATGGCGCCACCGCAGGGAACCGTGGCCGCACCCTCCTTCGATCTTGGCAGGCGTGCCCCAGGCACCGCCACAGCCGCATCCGGAGCGGCGTCAGGAGCAGCGTCGGAAGCGGCGTCCGGCCCGGCCACCGGCGGCGGGCTCAGGCCGCGCCAGTGGCAACGCCAGCTGATCGACCTGATGCGGCGGCGGCTGGTGCGCGCCGGGCCGGAGGGCGAAGACGTGCTGGTGCATGCCGGGCCCGGAGCCGGCAAGACCCTGGGGGCGCTGCTGGGGTTCCAGCGCCTGCTGGCGGAAGGGCGGCTGAGCCATTTCCTGGTGTTCTGCCATCGCCAGTCGATCGCCAGCCAATGGCGCTCCTCCGCCGCACGCCTGGGCCTGGAGCTGGGGGAGCTCGATCTCGAAGCGAGCGCTGCAGGCGAAGGCAGTGGCAGTAGCGGCTGGAGTGGGATGGTCCCCGGCCAGGGGCTGCTGATCAGCTACCAGAGCGCGGCCCGGCACCGGCTGCAATTGGAGCGCGAGCTGGCGGGCCTTCAGGCCGGCAAGGTGCTGGCGATCGCCGATGAGGTGCACCACCTCGGCCTCGATCCCGACGATCCGGAAGCCACCGCCTGGAGCCATGCCTTCGGCCGCCTCAGCCGGAACTGCGTGATGCGCCTGGGGCTGAGCGGCACTCCGTTCCGCGCCGACAACCTCGGTTTCAGCGCCTCCCGCCGCATCGCCCGGCGGCAGGAGGGCGTGATCGTCGAGGAGATCGCCCCCGACCTGAGCGTGGAACCGCGCCAGTTGATTGATCAGGGGGACGTGCGGCCGCTGGAGTTCCGCTTCCAGGACGGTTGGGTCGACCACGGCCAGGCCAGCGCCGATGGGGCGCTGGCGGCAATTGAACTGGAGCGTTCGCCCCTTTCCGCCGAGCACCGGGAGAGCTGGCGCGCCCGCAACCTGCGTCGGGCGATCCGCCTGGGGGATCCCAGCAGCATTGCCCTGCGGGTGCTGCTTCAGGCGAGGCGCAAGCTCGAAACACTTCGCAACACCGACCATCCCGAGGCCGGCGGCCTGGTGATCGCCCGCGACATCGCCCATGCCCGCGGCCTCTCCGGACTGCTGGAGGAACAGGGCGACCAGGTGCTGCTGGTGCATTCGCAGGATCCGGAGGCGGCCCAGCGGCTGGCGGACTTTCGCGCCGGTGGCGCCGACTGGCTGGTGAGCATCGACATGTGCGCCGAAGGTTTCGATGCCCCCCGCGTGCGGGTGGTGGCCTACCTGACCACCGTGGTCACCCGCAGCCGCTTCGTGCAGGCGATTACGCGGGCCGTCCGCGTCGATGGCCAGCGGGCGGAACAGGAAACGATCCCAAGGCACCCCTCCTATGTGTATGCGCCCGCCGACCCTTTGCTGGTCAGCTATGCGCGCACCTGGTCGGTGGCAGAGCCCTATCTGATCCAGCCGAAGCCCATGCCGGAGGAGCCCGGGGCCGCGGCGGGTGGACGCGCGCCTGGGTTGCCACTGGAGGCCCTGCGCGATGAAGCCGGCGAGGTGATCCGGCTGCGCGGGCCCCAGCTGCCCGGCTTCCTGCACACCCGTCAGCGCGCCTGAAGCGGTGGGCACGCAGGGTGGCGTGTCAGCGCAGGGGTTTCAGCGGCGGCGCGGGCCGCCCGGACGGTTGCCACCCGGGCGCGGGCCCGTGGCACCGGCGTTGCGTTCCCGGTAGGTGATGCGGCCACGGGTGAGGTCATAAGGGCTGATCTCGACCAGCACCTTGTCACCGGCCAGCAGCTTGATGCGGAACTTGGTGAGCTTGCCTGCAGCACGGCACAGGCACTGGTGGCCAGCGGGCTGATCGAGGGTCACCAGGTAGAAACCATTGCCCTGTTCCTTCTCGATCACGCCCGAGGTTTCGATCATGCGGAGCGGGTGCTCAATCTGTAGGAGAAGGCACAGCTTAAATTGGCGCCTCTCCCCCCCTCCAGGCCGGCCCCTCTCCACACCGGTAAGCAGCGCAACTCCTGAACCACAAGCTGAGCATCACGCCTGAGCCAGCAGAGTGCCCGCCCTGCGCCAGCTGAGCAGTGCCCCCGAGCCAGCGGACCACTGGCCCAGTGACGCCCCGAGCAAGCCACACCGGCAACAGGCCCTACCCCCAGCAGCATCAGACCCAAACCTCAGTGGCACGCAGGCCGAAACCCCGCCGACCTGCTACCACAACGCTGTCGCCCCCCAACCCCTAGGGTCTGCGATCGCTCCGGGGCCAAGCCTTGATCGTTCCTTCCCTGTCCCTCGATCTGGGCTTGCTGCTGATTTCCATCGGCGCAGTGAACCTTTGGCGCGCACGCCGCAGCGCCAGCTGAGTGGCGATGAGCCTGCCTGCGCAATCCAGCTTGCTGCCTGGATCTGCCTCAGGCCAATGACTGGGCTGGTTCCGCATCGGAAGGCTGGCTGAACGGGGTGGAGCCACATGGGACTGGGCTCCTCTGGGTGGATCACAGCCGCCGGGGCCCGGTCAGGGTTTGGCTCGCGGGCCCGATCTGATTGAGTTCCGAAACCAGAAATGAACTCCGGCAGGTTGCGCCAGATGGGGGCCAGTGCCATGGCTTGCCTGGCGGCATCAGCCAGCTGGTTCAAGCCAGCTCAGGAGCCTGTGAGGCACTGCCTACCGGCTTTGAGCTTCCGTCTGCTGCCCGCAAGCCTTGGAGCTGAAGACTGGAAGCTGTCTCCATCAAGCTGTCGCCTTCCTGCAGTGGCCATCAAGCAGTTGTCATCAAGCAGAGGGCTCCAAACTGTCCCCTACCAGCTTTGATCTGCAAGCCATGGCCTTCCTGCGGAGGTCCATGGCGATGGACTCCATGCTGTGGCCGTTCTGCTGTGGCCGATCTGCTGTGGCCTTCGTGCGGTGGGCTCCATGCTGGTGCCTGAGGCCAGAGGGCGACGCACACCATTCCACTCCAACCACCGCCACCAACAGCTAACGAGCAACGACCGTGCCCACCCTGCTGTTCCACAAGCCCTACGGCGTGCTCAGCCAGTTCACGGCAGAACCGGGCAGCCCATGGGTGCACCTGGCAGAGTTCATCCCGGTGCGGGAGGTCTACGCCGCCGGACGGCTGGATGCCGACAGTGAGGGACTGCTGCTGCTCACGAGCGTGGGCCGCCTGCAGCAACGGCTCACCGATCCCCGCTGGGGACACTGGCGCCGCTACTGGGTACAGGTGGAAGGGGAGCCCACCCCGGCCGGGCTGGCCGCCCTGCAAGCGGGGGTGACCATCCAGGGCCAGCGCACCCTGCCCGCCCGGGCCCGGCTGCTGGCGGATCCCGGCCTGCCGCCACGGGATCCACCGATCCGTGAGCGGCGCGCCATTCCCACCAGCTGGCTGGAACTGGAGCTGCGCGAGGGGCGCAATCGGCAGGTGCGCCGCATGACCGCGGCAGTGGGATGGCCCACCCTGCGGCTGATCCGCACCGCCATCGACCTGATGGACGGTCAGCCGCCGCTTGATCTGATCGACCTGCCGGCCGGCCAGTGGCGCCCGGTGAGCCAGGCGGAGGAGGAACGCTTGCAGCGGCTGCTCCTGCTTGCTTCCGCCCAGAGCGACGGTCCCGTCCGAGGGCGAGGCGGACGGGCCGGTGGCGGGAAATCCGGGCGCAACGGCGGTGGCGGATAGGGAGGCTTGGCATCCATGCCGCTCAGCCGATCACCTGTTGCAGCTCCCGCACCGTTTGCAGTTGGCCGTAGTAGTAGTTCGCTCTGGAGCGCCGATCGGGATCCTCCAGCGCGTCGAGGGCATCAAATCCCAGGCTCTGCCACAGCTCATGGCCGCAGGCACGATTCAACTCCTGCACCGATTCCTGCTCCAGGTTGGCGAGACGCCGCTGCAGGTTCTTGATCTGAGCAATCGACATGGGGCGAACAGGGCCGGGGGGTGAAAGAGGCAGGAAGCGGGGGAGAGACCCAGCAGGGGCGCCGGAGAGGCGCGGCAGGAACTGAGAAGTGACGAGGGAGAGGCCTGGGGAGGAGGAGCCCAGTGGACAGGGAGCAGCCTTGCAGCGGATGGGCAGCAGGGAAGCGACTGGGGGAAAAGACGCAGGAAGTGAAAGGGGGCGAACTGGAGCCAGCGTCAGCGGACCAGCCCCCTCAGCCAATGTCCGCCCCATCAGCCACTGCGCCGCCTCACTCCACCACTGGCCCACTCACACAACCACTGGGCCGCCTGATTCAGCCACTGGACTTCCTGCTTCAACCACTGGGGCTCCTCCAGCCCTTCAAACGGCCTCCCCAATTCTCCTGCCATAGTACAGATGAACTTACCCCAGCTGTATCACCCAGCCAGGCTTCCGGGTCTGCGATGTGGCCAAAGCCTGGGAACAATTCCAACCGCAGCCATGGACGGGCCATGTACAGACAGGACAGACAGGAAAGTCAGAAAGACGCGGCCAGACAGTCAGGTGCGGCCAATCGCCTGAAGCTCAGAAGGGAAGCTTCTTCTTGGCGCTCTTGTCGAGATCGGCCTCCATCTCGCGCAGACGCCGCAGGATCGTGTCGTAATACTCCTTGAGGTAGTCCTCCAGGCGGGTGGTAGCGGCCGGGTCCAGCCCGAAGGCGGCATAGCTCTCCTCCATCGGTGCCTCCAGGCTCTGGCCTCCCCCTGTCACGTCGGCGAAAGCCAGCCGTTCAGCCACCTGCACCCCGGGCTCGAAGAACGACGCCAGACCCTGCATCAGACGGATCAGGAAGGGCCGCACACGGAACACGCGAGCCGATCGCCCGCTGTAGCGCTCGCACAGCTGGGTGACTTCCCCGGTGTTCCAGGCCTTCGGCCCCACCACAGGAAAGGACTGGCGGATCGTTTCGTCATGGCTCAGGGCCGCCACCGAAAATCGGGCTACGTCCTGGGTGTTCATGTAGGCGATCGGCGTGGGCGTTCCGCTCACCCACACCGTCTGGCTTTCGAGCACCGGGATGGCGAACTGACCGATCACCCCCTGCATGAAGGCCACGCAGCGCAGGATCGTGTAATCCAGTTGGGAGGCCGCCAGCAACTGCTCGGTGCAGTATTTGATATCCATCAGCGGCACGTTGCGGTGCTGCGCCGCCTCCAGCAGCGACACGAACACGAAGCGCTTCACGTTGGCCGCTTCGCAGGCCCGCACCAGATTGAGCTTTCCCTGCCAGTCGATCGTGTAGATGCCGGCACTGTCGGTGGGGCGGGCGGTGGCCGCATCGATCACCGCTTCCTGGCCCTCAAGGGCGTAGGCGAGGCTGTCGGGTTCCAGCAGGTCACCACGGGTGAGCTCGCAGCCCCATTCCTGCAGGAACGAGGCCTTGCGAGGGGAGCGCACCATGCAACGCACCTGATGCCCCTGCTCCAGCGCGTGCCGGGCGATCTGGCGGCCGAGAGTTCCTGTGGCGCCGACGACCAGAACCTGCATGAACCACCGGTGGATAGGGCGCTGAGCCTAAAGCTGAGGCAGGGGGCGACGCGCCGCAGGCGGCTCAGTCTTTCTGCAGCTTGAGCAGCAGGGCACCGCCGGCCAGACCCACGGGGATGAGCACCCAGAAGATCGCCGCGATGCCGAAGATTTCAGAGGCCATGGCCCATTGGGAAAACGGCTACCTATTTAGCGCCCCGGCCCGTTCGAGCACCAGTGGCCAGGGGGCATCGGTCCGGAACTGGCCGGGCATCACCCCACTGGCGCAGGCCTCCCATCCCTGGTTGTTCAGGTCTGCGAGCAGTACCTGCAACCGCGGCGGACCGCCCCCCAGGCGCCGGCCCAGCTCGGCCAGGGGCCAGCAGCGCGCGGGCAGGCCCGCGTCGGCGGCGAGGCTGCCCAACAGGCGGGCGGCAGCACGGCAGAGCGAAGCATCCTCCGCCGCAGTGGCAGCACGGATCGCCGTGAGCGTGGCGGGATCCTGCAGCGGACCGATCCAGAGCGGGCCACTCACCGCCAGCGCGGCCGCAGGCTCGCAGCACACCTGCCACTGGCGCAGGCGCAGCAGGCTCTGCACCTGCTGCTCACCGCAGTGGTGGCAGTGCGCCAGCAGGCCGAGCTGCCGTTCCTCGCCCGCCAAGGGCCGGCGCAGGATCCGCACCGCCGTGCGGAACGTGCGGCCCTCACTAAAGCTGAACACCGGCTGCAGGCCCCGCCCCATGGCCCAGGCCGTGCGGGCGATCACCCCCAGCTGCAGGCGCAGCGCCAGCTCCCAGCTGGCCGGGTGGGCCCGCGCCGCAGCCCCCAGGGTGCGCACGGCGGCAGAACGGTCGTGGCCGGTGGGGGAGCGGCCATCAGTGCTGGCCACGTAGAGCACACCGCCGAAAGCCACCGCCTCCAGCGCCAGCGGCAACAGGGGAGTGGGACAGCCGAAGGCGTCAAGATCAACGAGCTCGAAGCGCTCCTGCCGCTGCAGGCAACCCGCTAGCAGCTGCTGGGCGGTGAGGGCGGAGCAGCACAACTCCAGCCCCGGGCGATCCGCCAGGGGGGCAAGGTTGGCGTGCAGCAGCGGCTGACGGTCGGGATCGGCGTCGTTGGCCCACACCAGCTGGGCCGGGCTCTCCTGGCCGTAGCGCAACGCCCGGATGCCGCAGCCTGTCATGAGGTCGAGCACCCGCAGGGGGCCCGCCAGGCTGAGCTGGCGCGCCAGCAGCACCCCCAGATCACGGGAGGGCCGGGATTCCGGCCGGAAGAACCCCTGACCCGTGCACAGCGCTGCTGAAGCTTCGCAATAGTGAGAGGTGTCTTGCGTGAACCCGCTCCGTTGGTGACATCCCTGGGCCAGCCTGTCGCAACGGCCGGACCCGACTGGGGCCGCGCGGCGGTGTGGCGATGGCGCGGGCTCGACTGCCACTGGCGCGTGCTGGGCGATCCGGACGGGCCACCACTGCTGCTGCTGCATGGCTTCGCCGCCGGCAGCGGCCACTGGCGGGCCACCGCCGGCCCACTGGCAGCCGCAGGCTGGTGCGTCTATGGCCTCGATCTGATCGGCTTCGGCGCCTCGGCCCAGCCGGCGATGCGCCTCGACAACCGGCTCTGGGCCCGTCAGGCCCAAAGGTTTCTTGAACAGGTGGTGCAACAGCCGGCCGTGCTGATCGGGCACTCGCTGGGAGGGCTGGTGGCACTCAGCTGCGGGGTGTTCTTTCCCGCCTGGGTGCGGGGGGTGGTGGCCGCACCGCTGCCGGATCCCACTTTGCTGATGCCCGTGCCGGCGCGGCGGGCGCCATGGCTGCGCTGGCTGCAACGCCGGGCGGTGGTGTGGCTCTGCCGGCTGCTGCCGCTGGAGCTGCTGGTGCCCCTGATCGCCCGCACGCCGCTGCTGGATCTGGGCATCCAGTCGGCCTACAACTCGCCGGTGATCGGCGACAGCGCCCTGCACCAGCTCATCGCCCGTCCGGCACGTCGCCCCACCGCCGCCTGGGCCCTACGCGGCATGAGCATCGGTATGGCGCTGCGCCCCCGTGGAGCCACCGCAGCGGTGCTGCTGCAGCGCCTGCGCCGGCCGCTGCTGGTGCTGTGGGGGGAAGCCGATCGGTTGGTGCCGATCGAGGTGGCCGCCGAGATGCGGAAGCTCCGGCCCGACCTCGAACTGCACAAGCTGGAGGGGGTGGGCCATTGCCCACACGACGAAGATCCCGCCACGGTCGATCGCCTGCTGCAGGCCTGGCTTCGCCGTCTGCCACCCCGGCCCGAGGATCCCCGCTGAGCACCCGGCCCTGAGGGCCGTGAGGCCAGCGCGTAATTTGGGAAGCTGATCGCCTGCTGTGCCCGCCGGGAATGAAGCACACCCTCTCGGTGCTGGTGGAGGACCAATCCGGTGCCCTCAGCCGGATTTCTGGATTGTTCGCCCGCCGCGGCTTCAACATCGAGAGCCTGGCGGTGGGCCCGGCCGAGCAGCGGGGCGTCTCGCGCCTCACCATGGTGGTGGAGGGCGACGATCGCACGCTCGAGCAGATGACCAAGCACCTCAACAAGCTGGTCAACGTGCTCAACGTGATCGACCTCTCCACGATTCCTGCGGTGGAGCGCGAACTGATGCTGCTCAAGGTGGCGGCGCCGGCCGAGAGCCGAGCCGCCATCCTGGATCTGGTGCAGGTGTTCCGCGCCAACGTGGTGGACGTGGCCGACAACGCCCTGATCCTTGAGGTGGTGGGCGACCCGGGCAAGCTGGTGGCTCTCGAGCAGATCCTCGAGAGCTACGGAATCCTCGAAATCGTGCGCACCGGAAAAGTGGCCCTAGAGCGGGCCTCCGGTGTGAACACCGCCTACCTCAAGACCACCGCCTCAGAGAAACGGGTGCCGGCCTGAGGCGCCTCAGGGCTGACCCTTCACCAGGGTGCCGCCCTCGATCACGCTGGCCTTCACCAGCTTGTCTCCCTGCTGGATGCGGTCCACCACGTCCATGCCCTTCACCACGCGGCCGAACACGGCGTAGCGGCCGTCGAGCTCGGGAAGCGGCCGCAGAGCCACGTAGAACTGCGCACTGGCGGAGTTGGGGTCCTCGGAGCGGGCCATGGCGATGGCACCGCGCTCGTGCACGAGCCGCAGCTGCGCTGCATCCGCCGGATCGGTGAGCTGCTCGCCGTAGCGGGGAGTGGCCTTGCCCTTCATGCCCAGTTCCAGCGGAATGAAGCGGGGCTGACCGGTGCTGGGGTCCACGAAGCTGCCGGTGC
Organism: Synechococcus sp. MW101C3; assembly: GCF_002252635.1. Lineage (NCBI taxonomy): Bacteria > Bacillati > Cyanobacteriota > Cyanophyceae > Synechococcales > Synechococcaceae > Synechococcus > Synechococcus sp. MW101C3. The sequence goes on along the minus strand of NZ_NQKX01000008.1, from coordinate 1,324 downwards.
CGAACAGCTCGGGACTCACGCCGGGGGTGGCGCTCTGGGGGTCACCGCCCTGCACCACGAACGGTGTGGGCTGGTTCACCACCCGGTGAAAGACAGTGTTGTTGTAGGTACCGCGGCGCACCAGGTCGACGAAATTGCCGGCGGTGAGCGGGGCATCGGCGCCATTGAGCTCCACGACCACATCGCCGCGGCTGGTCTGGAGCGACACCACGGCCTTGCCGCTCAGGCAGGGGCTGGCGGCAGAGGCACAACCGAGAGCGGCCTGGCTCTGATCGCTGCCGCAAGCGCTGAGGCCGAAGGGTGTGAACAGCAGCAGGCTCACCAGAAGGGTGCGGGTGAGCGAGAACGCCATCGTGTTCATACGCCCTCGAGAGGCACCTTGAGGAAGCGGGCGAGTTCCGCGCCGCTCTGCTCCAGCTCGGCCAGAGGCAGCGGTTCGCCCACCCGGGTGAGGGGCAGGTCGCGGCGCCCCTGCACACGCAGGGCAAGACGACGGCGCGGGTTAAGGCCGTCGCGCACGTCCACCTTGACGGCCTGAATCTCGCGCAGGGGCAGCTCGAAGCTGATCAGGCTGCGGAAGCCGCGGCGGCTGATCGTGGCCGTGCCGCTGCTGCGATCGAAGCGGTTGGCACCGGCGCCCACGTCGATGCTGATCACGCTCCAGAGATAGAGGGCGAGCAACAGGGCTGCCACGCCATAGGCCCCCATCACCAAGCCCTGTGGAACCCAGGCAAGGCTGGCGGGGTGCCCGATCGGCAGCAGATCGATCCCCAGCCGGCTCGAGAGGCTGGTGAGCAGGAAGCCAGCGCCTCCAGCACTCACGGCCGAGGCCACCAGCAGGTTGGAGAGGCGCCGGGATCCCTGCACCGACTGCTCAAGCACATCGGCGGGATCGCTGGCGCGGGGAGCTGGACTGGTGGCCGGGTCGGGGCGCGGCGGAGTGCCGGCGGAGGAAGAAGCCGGGGGCATGGGAGCGGGGGTGGTGGCGGAAGACTTGCCATCCTCGCCTCCGTGCCGCGAGGCTGTGGAAAAGCGAAGAGGGGACCAGCGAAAAGGTTGCTGGGTTCGGCACCATGCAGCCGCCGCTGGGCAATCAGAAGAATTGCTTAAGAACGCTGGCTGCGGCAAGGGTGTCAGCCCATTTCGGGCTTCCTCGCAGCGGTGGGTTTCGTTGTTACGATCCTGCGGTATCCCTCAGCTTGGCGGGATTTCCGCACTTTTTCTTCCCATGACGATTGCTGTAGGGCGCGCGCCTTCGGCTCGGGGATGGTTCGACGTCCTCGATGACTGGCTCAAGCGCGACCGCTTCGTGTTTGTCGGCTGG